>CAZJOU010000136.1:1287-2949 GCA_964547685.1 uncultured Treponema sp.
TGAAGCGATTAAAACTCGACATTTGACCAAATAGCAAAAAAAACTAGATTTGCAATATTTTTGGCAGTTTGTAAACGTCGCTTACGCCGGTTACTAAAATTGCGCCCATTCCCATTTCTAAAGGAAGAGAAATTTCCATATCGTAGCGGTCGCCAACAGAAAGACATTCGTCTGGCTTTGATTTTGTTTTTTGCATTGCAAGTTCAAAAGGTTCGCGCGCCGGTTTTGATTTTCCAGAAGTATCAAGACCAATAATGTCTGGAATTAATTCGGAAATTCCTAGCGCTTGTAGCGTTTTTCGCGCTGGCAAAACCGGATTGTTTGTTACGCAAATAATTTTGTATTTTTTTTCTAGCGCAGTTATCGTTTGCACTAATTTTTCGTCGCGACTTAAAAAATTTGCTGGCTCTAAAAGCGACTTTCGCATTTCTATACTTTCTGCAATGCTTACGCCAAAATAAGTTAGAGTGTTTCCTAAACTAATTTTTTTGCCGTCGTGTTCTTTTGCCCATTTTTTTCTAAATTCGCTAATTTCGTTTCGCGCCTGAACAGCAGAAATTCCGCACTTTTTTGCCCAAAAGCGAATTTGCACATCAACTTGTTCAAAAGCGTAACGTGGGTTTGTGTACAAAGTTGAATCAATGTCAAAAATTATTGTTTTTAAGTTTTTTGGAATTTTATAAATTTTTAGTTCTTTTTGATTTTTTTTATTTTCGTTAGAAAAATAAATTTTTGTCGCTTTTACAATATTTTTTGCCGCGTCTTGCAAAGTTTTAAATTTTTCAAGACCAAATAGCGCAATTACAGCGTTTCCAACAAGTTCAGAATCTGGTGAATTACAAACTTGTAAATCCATTCCGCAATCTTCTGCCTTTTTTGCTAACCATCGCTCATTTTTTGCTTGTCCGCCAGTCACGCACATTTTTGTGTCAAAGTGCAAATTGTTTTCGGACGCAAGTTTTTTTAGCAAAGAAACTGCATTTTTTACATTGCTAGAAATTTCGCTTAAAACTCTAAATCCTTCGCTATTTTTGTCATCTAACGAATAATTTATAATTTCTTCCCAAGAAAGTTTGCGATTTTCTAAATCTTCAATTTCTTTTTTATATTCATCTAAAAGAATTCCAGATTTTGGAATTATAACAGAAATATTCCACAAGTTTGGAATTGCGCTTGGCAAAGTTCTAAATCCTTCTTTAAAAATTGGCTTTTCTGAACAAAAATTTATTCCTTCGCTAGAACCGCTTCTGTCGCAAATTTTTCCGCTTTCTACAGTTCCTGTGCCAATCAAAGCTGTTATAAAATCTGGTCCGCCACAAAAAACTGGAACTTCGTTAATGCCTAGTTTTTGCGCTACATCTTTTGTTACTTTTCCGGCATTTTTTCCAAGCGACACAAACGGCGGAATTTTTTCTTTTTCAATGTTAAATTTTTCTAATTCTTCGTCTGACCAATATGTGCTTTTAAAACGTTCTTCTGGCAAAACCGAAAAAGCGTTTCCTGTAAGTTTGTAAATTAAAAATTCTGGACCAGAAAAAATATATTTTGAATTTTTCCATTCTTCTAGAAAAAAAGTTTTAAAAGCAATAAATTGCGGAATATAAAAAGATTTTGTTTTTGGAAGATTTTTTAATTTTTGTAAAAATTCCGTTTTTTGCAAAA
>CAZJOU010000136.1:3049-5711 GCA_964547685.1 uncultured Treponema sp.
TTCTTTGCATCCTTCCTTAAACGCTAAAATCCATTGGTTTGCTAAAAAGTCGCATTTTTCCGTTTCGCCCGAATCAATATTAAAAAATTTTTGAATAGACGAAACAACCTCGCCATTTTCGGAAATAATTCCCATTTTTAGCGAGGTTGTTCCAATATCTGCACAAAGAATGTTCATCTAACCTTATTGCTTATTGCGCTTTTTCGTCTTGCGCATTTTGACTTTGCGCTTTTGCAGATTCCTGCTGAGTTTTTACAATTTTTTCTATTATATTGCGGTTATCCAACAAATCGCCAATAGACTGATTGTGATGAATGCGCGTAATTACGTTTGCAAACAAACCAGAAACATCAGTACTAATGTACCATTCTTTGTTCAATAATTCTTCGTGGTAAACTGCATTTGTACCAATTACACGATAGAACAAACCTTGTTTGTATGCTTCGTCAAAAAGTTCAATAGCGTTTCCAGTAAAGAATGGCAAACTAATTGCAGCAATTACTTTTGTTGCGCCATTATCTTTTAAGAAAGACATTGCTTTTAGCAAAGTTCCGCCAGTTCCAAGCATATCGTCTGCCAAAAAAGCAACTTTGCCTTTTACGTCGCCAAGCAATTTTACACTTTTAATATTTGTGTCTTTTGCATTTTGCGTAACAACAGAATAGTCGCGTTCCTTGTAAATCATTGCAAGCGGAAGTTTTAGCCCAGAAGCATAAAATTTGTTTCGGTCAATAGCGCCAGTGTCTGGCGAAACAACAACTAAATCTTCTTTTTTGCCTGTTAAATCTATAATTTTGCCAAGTTCGCGAATAATTTGGTAACTAGCGTGCAAATTTTCCAAGTTGATTGTATTAAAAGCGTTTACAATTTCGCGACTGTGAATGTCCAACGTAATAATGCGCGAAACGCCAAGCATTTCGTAAACATGACCAAGCATTGCTGCTGCCAAACCTTCGCGGCCCTTTTTCTTGTGTTGGCGACTATAAGGATAAACTGGAACTACAAGCGTAATTTTAGCGGCTCCAGCCTGACGTACAGAATCAATTGTGTTCAAAAGGCACATTAAATGGTCGTTAACAGAAAGCGAAAGTTTGTTTTTTCCGCCGTTAAGACTAATAATTTCGTGATTTTCTACATCCTGAAAAATAAAAACGTCTTTTCCGCGAATAGATTCATTAATTTCTGTCTTAAATTCGCCATTTGCAAAGTAAGTAAAAGTTGTGTTAACCTTAAAAGTTGGCGCACGATACTTATCAATAGCTCCGCGAATAACCAAATCAGAAGTTTCAAGGTCATTGTCTAAATTAATCTTTTTAATTAACTCTGATTTTTCAAGATTGTAACGTTTGGAAATAGCATCGTTTTTTAATGTAAAGCGATGTTTGTACATGTGCTTTAAGTGCGTAATTACTGCATCTGCAAAGGCTTCTCCGCCAGGGCATGCAATAACCGCAAGATCAGTTGGTTCTGAATACGGCATTCTTCAAACCTCTTTTTTTTTAGTGGAAGTAAGTAAATATTAGCATTTTTCAGAAAATTAGGAAATAGATTTATAAATTAATAATTAAGAATGAATAATGAAGAATAGATTTTTTTTATGGGCGGGGGAAGTCTCCCCCTCGGCTCAACCTGCACGAAACGTGCATGTTTCGCCTACCCTCTCTAACACGGCGCACCGCAATGCTGCGCCGTTTTTTTTATCGCAAAAATATAAAAACGTCGTACGCAATGTAAAGTAAAACCATAATTGCGCCACAAGCGCGGTTTAATTTATATTTTGGACGCGCCATGCACCAAACAAGTGCGCTAAATGCAATTAAAATCAAACTGTCAGAAATACAAGCACTATCAACTGCAAGCGGTCTAATTGTTGCTGCAACGCCAAGAATAAACAAAATGTTAAAAATGTTCGAACCAATAACGTTTCCCATTGCAATGTCGTTTTCGCCTTTTTTTGCAGCTATAACGCTTGTTACAAGTTCCGGAAGACTAGTTCCAAACGCAACAATAGTAAGACCAATTAAAGTGTCGCTCATTCCTGCGGCTTTTGCTATGTAAGTTGCGCTATTTACAACCATTTGTCCGCCACAAATTACGCCCGCTAAACCAATAATTGTAAGAAAAATAATTTTTGCTATAGAAGATTTTTTTTCTTCGGAATCTTCTGGCTCATCTTCTGTTTTATTAGAAAGCGAATACGAAACTGTTGAATACATAAAAATAATAAAGAAAAGCAAAAGCATAATTCCGTCGGCGCGGGAAATAATGTTTTCTGAATTTGGTAAAAAAAGTTTATCTGCACACATTAAGAACAAGGCAAGTGTAATTAAAATAGAAAAGGGAAAATCTTTTTTCATTAAAGACTTTCCCATTTGCATTGGCGAAATAAACGCGGCACAACCAGCAACAAGCATTAAATTTACAATGTTAGAACCAACAACGTTTCCTATTGCAATTCCGTTAATTCCCTTAATTGCAGAAGTTACGCTAACTGCAAGTTCTGGTAAACTTGTTCCAAAAGAAACTATTGTAAGCCCAATTACAACAGACGGAATGTTAAACTTTTTTGCAATTTGCGACGCTCCGTCTACAAAAAAATCCGCACCTTTTACAAGAAAAACGAACCCAACAACAAGAATAGCAATTTGAAGAAATATCATTT
>CAZJOU010000137.1:0-3500 GCA_964547685.1 uncultured Treponema sp.
AAAAACAGGGCAGGCAGGATTTGAACCCACGACAGGCGGTTTTGGAGACCGCTGCTCTACCACTGAACTACTGCCCTATATATAAACTGCCTTAAAATTAAGACAGAAAATATACGAATTAAAATTTATTTTGCTTTTGTTTCTTTGTGCAAAGTATGTTTGCGATCAAATGGACAATACTTTTTAAGTTCGAGTTTACCAGTAATATTCTTGCGGTTTTTGTAAGTTGTATAGTTCTTACGTTTACATTCTGAACACTGCAAAGCGATAATTTCTACTGCACCCTTCTTCTTGCTACTCATATCTATACTCCTAAATAAATTTTAAATTCTTTTTTAATTTTGAAAAACTGTAAGCCCCCGTGCGGGTTCGAACCGCAGACCTCAGCCTTACCATGGCTGCGCTCTACCGACTGAGCTACAAGGGCGTAAAAAACACGACCTTTTAGTTTTCAAAATGTGCGTTTTATTAATATATAGAAGTGATGTTTTTATGTCAAGACAGAATTCTTTTAAATTCGATTAATTATTCTAGTTTTTTTTATATGATTGTGCTAGTATTGAAAAAATTATTTAAGTATAGATTTTGAGAAAATATTTACGTTCTGTATTTTTTTTGCAAAACAATAAAAAATTGTTAGTGCGTAGCGGAAACCGGCTTTTGCGAACACTTGCAGGGCCGGGCTGCGAAGCAGCCATTCAATGGCATTCCTATGCGGCCTGCACCGTGTGCAGCAAAAACGGATTTCCGCGAAAGCACTGACAATTTTTCTTTTCGGAGATTCCGAATCAAGTTCGGAATGACTTTTCCCAAAATCTATACTTTATAATTTTTGGAGTTTCTGATGAATATCGATATGCTTATTGACGGAATTCTTGATTCTTACGACAGATACGGTGGAATTAATAGAACCGGCTCTGAAAATTTTCCGAATAGAGAAAATGTTATTACAGTTTTAAGTGAACTGCAATCTCTTATTTTTCCGGGATTTAAAAATGCAGAAAATATTACTCCGTCTAATATAAGATACGTTACAGGCCAAAAAGTTAACCACATAATTACGGTTCTTACAAAAGAAATTCAAAAGGCTCTTGCCTACACTGTTTGCAAAGATAAACAAGACAACGAAAAGTTTGAATCTTCGCATTGCTTTAAACTTGCGGAACAAACAACGTTTGCTTTAATAGAAGAAATTCCTGAAATACGAAGAAAACTTACTTTAGATGTAAAAGCGGCTTATCTTGGCGACCCTGCGGCAAAAAGTAACGAAGATGTTATTATTTCGTACCCAGGATTACAAGCAATTACTGTTTACAGAATTGCGCATTTTTTGTGCGAAAATGGAATTCCAATTATTCCGCGCATAATGACTGAACATATTCATGGAAAAACAGGAATTGATATAAATCCTGGCGCAAAAATTGGTGAATCTTTTTTTATTGACCACGGAACTGGCGTTGTAATTGGCGAGTCTACAATTATTGGAAACAATGTAAAGTTATATCAAGGCGTAACGCTTGGCGCGCTTAGCGTAAAAAAAGAACTTATGAATAAAAAACGACATCCTACTATAGAAGATGATGTAACAATTTATGCAAATGCGACTATTCTTGGCGGTAAAACTATTATTGGGCGCGGATGCGTTATTGGCGGAAATACTTGGGTTACTCATTCAATTCCAGCAGGAACTACACTTACAAACAACGACAACGACTTATCGGAAGAAAACTAATTTTCTACAAATCTACGATATTCATTCTGAATTTTAGTACAAACACTTCCGAATTTTATATTTTTTTGCGATATATATTAATGGGGTTTTAGGGGCTTGCCCCTAGGCGAAGGGGTAGGCGAAAACCGAAGGTTTGAGCCGAGGGGAAGACTTTCCCCATATAGAGTGATATAAATCCGAGTCAACAAAAGACTTTAGACTTTTGTTGAGTAGTGAGGCACAAAGTGCCGAACGTAGGGAAGACTTTCCCCTCCAATAACAAAATTTTATTCAGGAAAAAATATGGCTAAAAAAAATGGTTCTATTGTTTATAAATGTTCTAACTGTGGTTATAGTCAACCAAAATGGCTTGGGCGATGTCCGGAATGTGGCGAATGGAACAGTTTAGAAGAATGTATTATTGATTCTAATGCGCTAACACCGGCGGGTCGAGGTTCTTTAGCAAGCGAAAAAGCAAAACCGATTCCGCTTGATTCTATAGAAGCAAAAGAAAATTTTAGGTTAAAAACTGGAATTGATGAATTTGACAGAGTTTTAGGTGGTGGAGCGGCAAAACGTTCTGCAATTTTACTTGGTGGCGAACCGGGAATTGGAAAATCTACACTTTTAATTCAGACTGCGGCGGCGGTTGCAAAGGCAAATGTGGGACGAATTTTATATATTTCTGGAGAAGAATCGGCGGCGCAAATTAAAGAGAGAGCGGAACGGCTTAACTTGAATTGCAAAGGAATTGAAATTCTTTGCACTATGCGCCTTGAAGATATGCTTGATGCTTTGGATAACTTAAAACCTATTTTGGTAATCATAGATTCAATTCAAACGGTTTATTCGGTTCAGGCGGGAATTATTCCGGGAACTATTAGTCAATTAAAGTATTGTTCTAACGAACTTATTAGTTGGGTTAAAGAGCGCGATTCTGTTTTAATTATGACGGCGCACATTACAAAAGAAGGAACGATTGCTGGTCCAAAAACTTTGGAACACATGGTTGATACGGTAATTTCTTTTGAACGCAATAATGATGATGTTAGATTTTTACACGCGCAAAAAAATAGGTTTGGTTCTGTTGATGAGCTTGGAATTTTTAATATGACAGAAAAAGGTCTTGTTCCAGTTTTGAATCCGGCAACGATGTTTCTTTCTGAAAAGCGTGAAAGTCAGCCGGCGGGAGTTGCTTGTTGCGCTGTGTTTGAAGGAAATCGTGTTTTTTTGGTTGAAATTCAAGCGTTGACTGCGCCGGCAAAAGCGGCTATTTCGCGTGTTTTTACGGATAAAATTGAGTCGGCGCGAGTTTCTAGAGTTGCGGCTATTTTAGAAAAGCGCGCTGGAATTAAGTTTATTGGCGAAGATATTTATATAAATGTTGCGGGCGGAATTAGGCTTAGCGAAAGCGCGGTTGATGCGGCTTTGGCAGTTGCGATGTATTCTGCAAGAACGGATAAGCCTGTTGAAATGGGTACAGCGATTTTTGGCGAGTTAAGTTTAGCTGGGGAAATTCGTGCGGTTTCGAAAATTAGGCAAAGAGCGAAAACTGCAGAAGGTTTGGGATTTACGCACATTTTTGCGGCAGAAAAAGCGGACGGCGTGGAAGTTGTAAAAGATATTTCTAGTTTGATAAAAAAGGTGTTTTTTTAAGGGTAAGTAAAATGACACTCTTCAAGGAGATTGTCGGGTCAAGCCCGACAATGACACATTAAACAAGCCCTGAGATGCTTGCGAAGCAAACTCGGTCAACAATGACGATTTTTATTCGTGCGGAGGATTTAAT
>CAZJOU010000137.1:3600-5688 GCA_964547685.1 uncultured Treponema sp.
TACCCCGACGCTTGCGTCGAAGTTCGTTCATTAGGACATTCGTTATTCAAGGGCAAAAACTACACGGTGTGAATCCAAGTTAGTTCGTGTTTGTTGTAATTTAGGTGAAGTATGCGACTGTTTGGGATTTTCGCAAACTCGGTTATTATGTTCCAATCTGGTTCGCCTTGCATTTTTATTGTGCAAATCATATTGCGACAAAGTTTGCTTTCTAGCCATTCGTTTACCCATTTTAAAAGTCGCTCTGGATAGCATATTACATCGCTAAAAACCCAATCGCAAAAACCAATATCTTGTGGCTTTAGCGTAAAAGCGTCGTGCGTTTGAAAAGTAACCAATGGATTTTGCATAAGACTTTCTGCAAGCGGAGCGCGATCTACTGCATAAACCGAAGCTCCAAGATTTACCAAAACCCAAGTCCAGCCACCAGGACAAGCACCAGCTTCAAAACAACGTTCGCCACTTTTTGGAAGTTCCGTTTCGTTTAGCAAATTTGCCATTGTAAGACTTTCTTGAATTTTTAAGTATGCGCGACTTGGCGGATTTTCGTGGTCTTCTATAAACTCAATTTTTCCTGCGGGAAGAAAACTAGAAGTTTCTGCGCTAAATATCATTTTATTTTCTGAAATTAGTGTATAAAGTCCAATTGGCGACTTTGGAATTTTTACGGGAAATTTTCTAACTTTTAGATTTATATATGGAAGTTTTTCTTGAATTAAACTTGCGCGTCTAAAATATTGATATTGATACGGAGCCCAATTTCGCTGAATTGATTTTAATGTATTTGCCGCTTCGCCAATGGAAGTAAAATTTAAAATTTTTGGATTTATCATTGTTGAGCGCGACCAATATGGAAAATCGTTTTTAGTTTTTGCAATATCAATTGGAAAATCTTTATAATACAAAAGGTCGCCATAAGTAGCGGTTGGTTCTAAAGTAAAATTAAAACGCCCCGCAAGTTCCGTTTTTAACATTCCGCTCATTTCTGGAAACGCAAGAAACGCTGCGCCTTTTAATTCTGTTACGTTTTCTAAATTATTTGGCATGTTGAACCGCTTAATTCGTCTGAAATATTGTCAGAAGAATCTATATTTAACTTTTCTATATATTTTGAAAGCCTTGAATAATCTGTTGAAGGAAGAATTTTAAAGCCAATATCTGTAGTTTCGCCTTGCTTTTTTATCCATTGCGGATGGCAAAGCAAAGAAAATTGTTCACCTGCGGAACGAGCAAATATAATTTTTGCTTCGTAGTCGTTTTCCATATCAAGTTTAATAGGAAGAGAATATTGAATTTTACAACCGTCTTTGCTTATGTTTTCTAGAACGCCTGGAAGAGCGCATATTTGTGGCGCAACAAATCTTCCAATGTCTTTAAACCTAGCAGAAAGTCTTTCTTCTTGCATAGATTGATTTAGTATAAAGAATTAGATTGATATTCGCAACTGTGATGTGCGCAGTAAAATATAAAAAATCCCGCAATTTACAAAACTAAACTGCGGGATTTTTATTTACATTACAGTTACAACGCTACTTTTTAAGCACTTTTAATTGCAATGCGTTTTGGAGTTGGCAATGCTTTGCGTGGCATACTTACTGTAAGAACGCCATTTTTTACTTCAGCAGAAACTTTATCGGCTTCTACATCATTTGGCAATGTAAAGCTTCGGCTAAATTTGTGGTAACTGCGCTCTTTTACAAGCCATTTACCTTCATCTTTCTTTTCTGCTTTTTTGTCTTCTTTTTCTTCAGATTTTTCTGACGAAATTGTAAGAACGTTATTGTTCAATTCAATGTTTACATCTTTATCGGTTTTGCCCGGAAGATCCATTTCCAATGTATAAGAATCTTTATTTTCTTTTACGTCTACTTTAGGCGCTTGGAAAACTTTTTTAAGGTTGATTGATGGCATCATAAAATTGTCATCTCCAAAATCATCAAACAAGTCGTTGAATAATGCTAATTCGTTCATATAATGCCTCCATGTGAATTCTTAGTAATTTTTGTTAGCTAAAACCTTTGATTCTTCTGAACCTTTTGGTTTTTGCTTTCACTAATACATTATGCAAAAACCGTGCCAACTTTTTTT
>CAZJOU010000138.1:0-1091 GCA_964547685.1 uncultured Treponema sp.
TAGGAGGGCGCCTGCCCTACGGCTCAAACCTTTGGTTTTCGCCTACCCCTCTTGCACGGCGCACTGCAACCGCAAGGTTGCAGTGCGCCAATTTTTACGGCGAAGCGCCCTCCTAAATTATAAATTATAAATTATAAATTATTAATTGCTCTCCGCAGCTTCTAGCGTGTTTTGCATTAGCATTGCAATTGTCATTGGTCCTACTCCGCCCGGAACTGGAGTTATAAAACTTGCGGTTTCTTTTAGGTCTTCAAAGTCGCAGTCGCCAATTAAGCGAAATCCAGATTTTTTTGTTACATCTGGAATACGGTTTACGCCAACATCAATTACAACTGCGCCTTGTTTTACCATATCTTTTGTAACTGTATGCGGTTTTCCTACAGCGGCTATTAAAATGTCGGCTTGCTTTGTAATTTCAGAAAGATTTTTTGTTCCTGTGTGGCAAAGCGTAACTGTGCAATTTGTTTCTTTTCGGCTAAGAAGAATTGCAACTGGCTTTCCTACAATATTGCTTCGTCCAATAACAACGGCATGCTTTCCGCTAGTTTCTATGTTCATTTTTTGTAGCAAAACTATAATTCCGTGCGGCGTGCAAGGCAAAAATGCTTTTTTTCCAATTACAAGATTTCCTACGTTCATTGGGTGAAATCCGTCTACATCTTTTTTTGGACTAATTGCTAAAATAATTTTTTCTTCGTTAATATGTTTTGGTAACGGAAGTTGAACTAAAATTCCGTGAACTGAATTATCGTTATTCAATTTTTCTATTATTTGCAAAAGTTCTTGTTCTGTAGTTGATTCTGGAAGTCGCAAACTTTTATCTAACATTCCAACTTCTGCAAGTGCCTTTTGCTTTCCTGTAACATAAGAAACGCTTGCTGGATTTTCGCCAACTAAAATAACTGCAAGACAAGGCGTAATTCCTTTTTGCTTTAATTCCAAAACCCTTTTTGCCACATCGCCCCGAACCTCCGCAGCAATCGCTTTTCCTTCAATAATTGTTGCTCCCATTTTGTTACCTTCCATTTAGTTCCGTTGTTTATTGTAAAAAGACAACAGAAAATGTATAATTCAAAAATATTACATTTGTT
>CAZJOU010000138.1:1191-5670 GCA_964547685.1 uncultured Treponema sp.
CAATAAAAATTTAAGACATATTTAATTATACATAAAATGCGAGGAAAGATGAAACGTATTATTTCCGTTTTTGGAATATTGTTTTTACTTTTTATACCAGTTTTTGCTCAATCTGAAGAAGTTCAGAATTCAGAAACGGAACAAGTTGAACAAACACAAGAGCTAGAACAAACAGAAACAAAAGAAAACGAAAACCAAAGCGCAAATTCCGAAAATAACGAAGAAAATAGCGAAAACAACAATAAAAATAACGACGAAGACGATGTTCGTATTGTTCGCGATGACGACTACAAAATGAACGGACATGGCGACCAATTCTTAAAAATAGGAATTATGCCAAACTTTCCGCTAAACTTTGGCGACCAACTTTCTATTGGCGGGGCTGCTCAAATTGGATATTTCCGCTTTTTAAACGGTTGGCTTGCGCTTGGTGGCGAACTTATGGCTGGTTACAATCCAACTTTAGGAAGTAACGTTTTTACTTTCGTTCCAATTACTTTTGGCGTTATGTTTCAGCCAACTTTGGGTCGGTTTGAATTTCCTGCAATACTTTCTACAGGATTTGCTTTTGAAACTTGTGCAAACAAAAAATATTTTCCGGGCTTTGTAGCAAAAGCCGAAACTGGAGCGTTTTTTAGAATTACAGAAGGCTGGTCAGTTGGTTTAAGTGGCGAATTTTTGTATCTTCCAGAATGGTACACAGATACAGAAAATGCCGAATCTGATTATGGAATGTTTTTGCAGGCAGCAATTAGCGCAAGATACCACTTTTAGTTAGGAAATATAAATGAAAAAAATAATTTTTAGCGTATTTATTATTTTTGCTTCTCTTTTTTGCTTTACTGGTTGTTACGACGCAATTTTTCAGGCAATACGCGACGAAGTTGAACTAGAAAGCGCAACAATTTCCGGCTTTATAAATGGAATTGCACGCTACAATGTAAATGCAGACACAACTTTTGATTCAACTACAAATTTTGAAAATCAATATCTTTTTACAGCAAATGGTGAAATTTCTTATAAAAAAGCTTCTGAACTAGAACATGGTGCTTGGCACGATATTTCTGGAAACGGACTTCCAAGTTCAACTTCTTATGCATATTTTGACGGCGAATTTGATGGTATGTACCTTTACAATGTTGTTGCAGACAAAGATTATGTTTATGTAATTGGTTTTAAGGCACATTACGATAGCGACAATAGTAGAAACGTTCCTTCTGACTACAAAATTTATTATTCAAAACCAACAGATAATGGCAATGGAACTTTATCTTTTACTTGGAACGAAATAACTGGTATTTCTAAAATTCTTTCGGACTACCAAAGCGACATAGATTCTAACGATGACGATAATTACGGAATGGCGCTAAGCATTAATCTTTTTGGAACAAATGCAATAAATCCAGCGCATAGAGCGGTTTTTTTGCGTGTTGGCGGTTCTTACGCTTATCTTAGCAATGCTAGAAATAACACAAGCAACGTTTACAAGTTAAACGGCGACTCTTACGAAGAAGTTGCAAAAATTACGTATGCAGATTCTACGGAAACTGTTACGGTTTCGGCAAGTTCAACCACCGGATATTATTACGATGAACTTTCGCGGGGAACGCTTTCCGCTGTTTGGTTTGACGATGGCGTTCACTTTATGAATTACATAAATGCAAATACAAACGAAGGAACTTTATCTTCTGGAACTGCTCTTTCCGAGCCAACTTACGTTTATTTTCCGTACAGTACATATATTTGCTCTTTTAAGGTAGAAGACTATTCTGCAAATAGCGACACTTTTACAAATATTTTTAAGGGAACAACAGAACCTACAAGTTCAGACGTTTCTTCGATTGTAAGCCATTTAGATGTTGACCATTCTATTATTTGTATGGCTGTAACAAACAATAGCATTTTGCTAGGTTCGGGTAAAATTCGCGGAACTGGTAACAGCGTAAGTTCTAGCGTTGGCGACGGCGTTTACAGAGTTCTTACATCTGATGGCGTTATTACAGAAACTGCAAGTTTTTCTACAAATGCAGACAATGTTATGGTTAGTCCGTACATTGTTCGTTCGCTAATTTGCGCAGATCCTTCGTTAGACGAAACAGAAACAAGTATGTACAGTTCTTTAGACTATCCTTACACAGAAAGTTCTGTTGGTACTAGCATTAAAAACCGCGGACTTTGGTCTTACTACAAAAGCAGAGGAAATTGGAATAGAGAATAAAGAAAAAAATAGTGAATTTGAAAAGTGGATTTGACATTTTTATAATTTATGTTATATTTTATATATAATAAAAAAGGCATTTCGTAGAATAGCGTCTTGCCTCCTGATTTAGAATAACCCGCATTCAGTGGCCTTAACACTTCGGCGGGCTATTTTTTTATTCTTTATCTTTCTTTTTACAGAGAAGGTGCAGAATAATACTTATGATTATTTGAATTACTTTTAAAAGTAAATCTAATACTTCATATTTATTCATAGCAGCCTCCAAAATTTAATAATCTGTCCTTTAAAACAGTAGAATATTTTGAAGGCAAGACCGCCATTATTTTCTACGAAATGCCAAAATTTTCAAATTAAATCAAAATTATATCGCTAATTTTCCCCCTTATACGAAATTCCTGCGGAACACGAAACTGTTAAATATTTTGTTTTTGTTTTTAAGTTTGCATTTGTTTCTAACGCAAAATCTAAATCATTTCCGTTTTTTGTAGTTATTGCCGCGCTTGTTACAACGCTTTGTGTTGTTCGCTTTGTTTTAGCAGAAAAATAAATTTTTTCCGAAAACTTAAAAGTCATTTTTTCGGTTTTATTGTTTTTTGTAAAAGAAAAAGTTTCTGTTGGATTTAGAAACACATTTGAACTTACATTAATTTTTGCACTAAAAGAATCGTCTACTTTTTTTCCGTTTGCTGCGCCAAAAATTTTTATTTTATGATTTTTTGTAATAAAATTAATTTGTCCAATAAGTTTTTTGTTTAAGGCAATGCTTTCGTCTGTTTGTATTTTTTGTTCTGCATAAAAAATTGCGCCAGTTTGAACTTTTAAGAAATTTCCAAACGGAAAAAATGTAAATTGCGGATTTATTTTTATTTGACTTAAAGTTTTTAAGCGCGAAGAATTAGCGGTAAAAATTTTTTTTTGCGACGCGCAGAAAAAAGACGCATTTAAGAAAAAATTATTAAGCGAAAAACTGTTTTCTGTAGAAAAAGTAAATGCTGGATTTCTTAAAGTTTCGTAAATATTAACGTTTTCTTTTGTTTTAAAAATTGGCGAAAAAAATCCACCTTGAATATTTATAGCGTAAAATTCTTGTTCTGCAAAAAGCACAGTTTTACTAAACCAAGAATTAGAACTATTTTCTACTTTAAATTTTCCGCTTGTTAAAGAAAATTCTAAGTTTGATTTTTTCCCAGTTTTTAATCTACAAAATATTGAACTAAGAAAAAAACTTTCTTCCGTTGCAAAAAAACTTGCGCTTAATTTTTGCAAAACATCTTTTTGGTAATAATTAAAAGTTCCGCCAACAGAAATAGGATTTTTAAAATTGCTTGCGCTTGGTAAATTAATTTTTAGCGTATTAACTTTAGAAAATCCGGAACTTAGTGCAGAAGATGCAGAAATAACTGGCGATTTTAATTTTGAATAAGAACCACTAGCAGAAATTTTTCCAAATAAAAAATTAGCCGGAACATAGCCGCTACCTTTTGGATGTAGCGAAAATCCCCAAGCCGGTTCAGAAAAATTTGGAACAGAAGAAAATTCTGTTGAATCTGTTTTGCTTGCAACCTTAAATGTAAAAAACGGCAAAGTTAAACTTTCGCTAACCGAAGAAACTTTGTATTCCGCTTCCGCAAAAATAGCAAATCCGCAAAAAAGAGCGGTTAAATAAAAAATGCACTTTCTCATATAATATTAATAGAAAAAAATGCATTTTTCTGAAGTGTTTCACAAAAAAAAATAAAAAATTTTAAATTTTAAGCGTTTTGTACTAATTCCAAAATAGAATTCTTTGGAATTGCGCCAATTTGCTTTGCTTTTTGTTCACCATTTTTAAAAACAATTAAAGTCGGAATGCTCATAATTCCAAATTTAATTGCAAGACTTTCTTCGTCATCTACGTTTACTTTGCAAAATTTATATTCGCTATGTTCTTCTGCAAGTTCGTCTACAAGTGGCGAAACCATTTTGCAAGGTCCGCACCAAGAAGCCCAAAAATCTATTAAAACAGGTTTATCACTTTTTATAACTTCGTCTTCAAAGTTTTTTTCGTTTAAGTTTACAACACCCATAAAAAATCCTCCGCAATTTTTGCTTTTTTAAATATATGGAAAAAACACACAAAAGTGAACAAAAATCAGTTATTAGCCAAAAGTCAAGTTTTAATTGCTTCATCAAAAGTGTCTGTGCGGAGCAGAAACCGGATTTTGCGAACACTTTGAGGGCTGAGGTTGCGTAAGCAACCGTTAAAATAAAATTCCTTA
>CAZJOU010000139.1:0-1362 GCA_964547685.1 uncultured Treponema sp.
AGTAATTTGCACCGCTTCGTTTTGCAAAGGTTGCGTTTGCGCATTTAATAAAACAGAAAAAATAAAACAAAATGCAAATAAAAAACACTTCTTCATTTTCCGCTCTAACCGTCCGTTTTTATAATTAGCCTAAATTTCTAGTTTTATAGGTTCATCAAAATTGTCTGTGTTGCCGCAGAAATCCGTTTTTGCTGCACACGGTTGAGGCTGTAAGGAAATTTATCTTACCGGTTGCTACGCAACCTCAGCCCTCAAAGTGTTCGCAAAAGCCGGTTTCTGCTCCGCACAGACAATTTTTATTGGTTTGTACTAAAACTCGACATTTAGCCTAAATTTCATTTTTATTATACAACAATTTTCTTAAAATCATATTATAATATTCCGATAAACTAAGTATGAAAATTTCAAATAAACCAAATATTGCAGCCGGAACAATTTTACTTTTAATTGCTGCTTTTTTTTCTATATCTTTAGCAATTCTTCCTCTTGATTTTGGAGCATTTGGTCCAGCTCAAAATAATATTTTATATATAACAGCCTTTTCTTTAGGCGATATGCTTTTTTCTGTTTACGGATTTTCTAGCATTTTAATTCCAGTTTTTCTTTTTGTTGCCGGACTTTCTTGCTTTGCTTCAAAATGGACTTCTAAAAAATCAATGCGACTTTTAACTGCTGTAATTCCATTTTTTACATCGGTTGCAGTAGAAAAAATTTGCCGTTATTTTGCAGAAGATTACACAGACGATTTTTCTACAATAAAAATTGTTGTTACAATAATTGTTGGCGTTCTTTTAGTTATTATGGAAATTCTTGGCGCAGGACTTGTTGCCGAACGCGTAAACGATATGATTTTCCACAAAGAAAAATTAAAAGCCGAAAAAGAAGAAAAACTTAAGGAAAAAACTTTTGAAAAGCCAATTTCTACACAAGAAGTAAACTTAGCAACAGAACCAACAGTTGAACAATCTGCGCCAACAGAAGAAGCGCATTTTACAAAATCTGAAAATAGCGAAGATTCGGAAGATTCGGAAAATTATTCTGAAATAACAGAATCGGAAAGTGCGGATAAGACGGAAAGTGTGCAAGAAGCAGAAAGTAATTCTGAACCAACAGAAGTTGCAGAACCAACTGTTCAAAAAGAAGATCCGTTTGCAAATCTTTTTGACGATGACGAAGAACAAAAGAATCCAAATTCTATGATTACGCAAGAAGAATTTGCCGCATTGAACAATTTTTCTGATGAACCAGAAGAAAATTCTACAACAGAAACAAATGAAAACGAAGAAGAGCCAGAAGATGAACTTGAATGGCCAGACGCAGACGAAATAAAAGCAAAAGCGGGCGCTGTAGAAGATAATTCTG
>CAZJOU010000139.1:1462-5656 GCA_964547685.1 uncultured Treponema sp.
CCGACGAAAATGTTGACGACGAATTAGAATCAGCGTTAAACGATTTTGAAAAATATAACAGCGGAATAGAAGATGATTTCGACGATGAAGAAGATGAAGAAAGTGTCGAAGAAAACTATGAAGAAAACAACGATATAATTGCTAAAGAAACTACCGACGAAAGCGAAAAAGACGAAACTATTAGCGAAAAAAGCTCAACTTTAGATCCAGATTTTTTTGATGTTGATATGTCTTCCGAAGAATTAGTTGATTCGGATAAAGAAGAAAGTGAAAATAATGGCGATGAAGTGATTTCGACAGGCTCAATCATCAATGACAACGAAACCGAAAACAAACCGGAGGTTGAGGCTCTCAAAACCTCCGACGAAGATTCAAATCCAACTATTTCGTTCAGTTCTGACGTTTTTGACGATATGGAAAACGACGCACGAAAACAACTTGCAGAATCTGACAACGAAAATCTTTTCGAAGAAGACGATAACGAATCTGCAAATGAATCAGAAGAATCTGAATTAGAAGAAATAGATAATGCCAACAACGAAAACGAAGAAAATCAAGTTGTAGAACCAACACTAGAAGGTCGCGTTATAGAATCAGCTCCAGTTCCTGTGCGAAAAACAGTTTTAACCGAACCAAAAACGCAAAGTCATCGTGCAATGCCTAAAAAACCGTATATTGTTCCAACAGATTTGCTTGAACAATACAAAGATGATCAATATTGGCTAATAGACAACGAAACAAAAGAAAGCGCGTTAAAATTAAAGAAAACGCTTTCTGATTTTGGAATAAGCGCAGAAGTTATTGGAATTAAAAAAGGTCCAGTTGTTACAATGTTCGAAATTGCGCCAGCGCCTGGCGTAAAACTTAGCAAAATTGTTGCTTTGCAAGACAACATTGCCTTGTCGCTTGCTGCATCTAGCGTGCGAATTGTTGCGCCAATTCCTGGCAAAGCAGCGGTTGGAATAGAAGTTCCAAACAAAAAACGTTCAATAGTAAGTTTTCGCGAAATGATAGAACAAGATTTGCCAGAATTTCAAAAAATGGCAATTCCAGTAATTTTAGGAAAAGATATTTTAGGAAAGTCGCAAATTATTGACATTGCCAAAACGCCACATTTATTAATTGCGGGCGCAACTGGCGCAGGAAAATCTGTTTGCGTAAATTCAATCATTCTTTCTATTTTGTACAAACGTTCACCGCAACAAGTAAAATTAATTTTGGTAGATCCAAAAGTTGTTGAATTAAAACTTTACAATGACATTCCACATCTTTTAACTCCAGTTGTTACAGAACCTAAAAAAGCACTTCAAGTTTTACAATGGTGTTTGTGCGAAATGGAACGTCGTTACGCTTTGCTAGACCAAATGGGAGTTCGCGATATTTCTAGTTACAATAAACGCATAGAAGAACGACACATAGCAACAGAAAAACTTCCGTATATTGTAATTATTATAGACGAATTTGCAGATTTAATGGCAACTAGCGGAAAAGAACTAGAATCTAACGTTGCGCGACTTGCCGCAATGAGCCGTGCGGTTGGAATTCATCTTGTTTTAGCAACGCAGCGTCCGTCTGTAAACGTAATTACTGGGCTTATAAAAGCAAATATTCCAAGCCGAATTGCGTTTATGGTTGCAAGCCGAACAGACTCTAACATTATTATTGATTCAGTTGGTGCAGAAAAACTTTTAGGTAAAGGCGATATGCTTTATGCGTCTGCAGTTGCGCCATATCCAGTAAGAATTCAGGGAACTTTTGAAAGTGATTCTGACGTAGAAAAAGTTGTAGATTACGTAAAAACTTTAGGTGAGCCAGATTACATTGACGACGAAATTTTTGTTGATGATGATGAAGAAGATGACGGACAAGGAAATTTTTACGGTGATGATTCAGACCCATTGTATGAACAAGCATTAGACATTGTTCTTCAGTCTGGAAAAGCAAGCGCAAGTTATATTCAAAGAAGATTAAAAGTTGGCTATAACCGCGCCGCCCGACTTGTAGAAGAAATGGAAGCGCGCGGAATTGTAGGCCCAGCAAACGGTTCAAAACCAAGAGAAATTATTCACGTTCCAAGTTAGAAAATGCCTCCTGCATTTTCTAACTACGAGGTTTCTAAAGAATCCTCGCTTCGCTATTGCCTGCGTTCGTGCAGGCAATAGCTATAAATATCTATCTTTCGTATGTTTTTAAAATCGATTCTGCAACAGAAACTTTGCTTTGGCGCAAGTTCATTGCTTGCTTTTCTATGTATTTGTGCGCTTGCGGTTCGGTCATTTGCAAATATTGAATTAAAATGTATTTTGCGCGGTCAATTAATCTAATTTCATCAATTTTTTTCTGAAGTTTTTCGTTTTCGTTTTCCAAAACTTGAACTCGCTTTCTGCTTGCAATTAAAAGTTTTACCGCTTGATAAAAAAATTCTGGGCTAACAGGTTTTGGAAGAACAAAAACGCCCGCATCTTCTATATCTGGGCTAATATCGTAAACTTTGTCGTTATCTACAATTAAAATTATTCCAGAATCAGTTTGCTCTGCGGCGTAAAGCGAAAAATCATCGCCAAATTCATCCGGAAGTGGCGAATCTATAATTATTAAATCAAAATGGTCCGAAATTAAATCGCGTCGCGCTTCGCCACAATTTTGCGTTGTTACAATTCGGCTAAAACTTTGCGAATTTAGTAAATCGGAAATAATTCCAAGAGTCGTATTTGTATTAGAAACAATTAAAACTGAATCCATTTTTTTTCTTTATTGTTTTTTACTGTTGTTCTTCCGCTTCGGCAAAAGCATTTAGCGTAACTTCTGGAAGAATTTTCTTTACAAAATCACTTTGAAGTGCAAGTCTAACCGCTTCTTGCAAAGATTGTGGCAACATTGGAACATTTTTTAAATCTTTAGGTTTTGCCGTATAAGCGTCTAAATGCAATTCTGGCGGAAGAGCAAGTTTTTTTTCTATTCCTTCAAATCCTGCCGCAATAATTAATGCAAGTGCCGCATATTGATTGCAACTTGGATCTGGAGAACGAATTTCCATTCTGCAACGAGATTTTTCTGAAGTTAATGGAATTCTAATTAATTGACTTCTGTTTGCTTTGCTCCAACCAATGTAAAGTGGTGCTTCAAAATGACCAAAACGACTATAAGAATTTTCGTTCGGGTTCAAAATTGCTGTAATTTCGCTAATTCTATTAAGAATTCCAGCAATAAAATATTTTGCTTCGTTTTCAAAATCAACAAAAAGATTTCGTCCGTCTTTTTCTATAGAAAGATTTATGTGTAAACCGTTTCCTGGCTTGTCTGCAAGCGGTTTTCCCTGAAAGTTAGCGTCCAGTCCGTTACGCGCCGCAACAGTTCGAACAACAGTCTTAAACGTAGAAAGATTATCTGCAGCTTTTAGCGGAGAATCGTAAACAAAATCAACTTCGTGTTGCCCCGGACCTGTTTCGTGGTGGCTTACTTCTGGTTTTATCCCCATTTGTTCAAGAGTTAAGCAAATATCGCGGCGAATATTTTCGCCTTTATCTAAAGGTGCTAAATCGCAATAACCTGCGTTATCGTGCGGAATATTTGTTGCGTTTCCCTTTTCATCTAATTGAAAAAGATAAAATTCACATTCTGTTCCAACTTTGATTTTATAACCGTTCTTTTCTGATTTTTCCACAACATCCGAAAGAAGTTTTCTAACGTCGCCTTCAAAAGGTTTTCCATCTGGATATTTTATGTTGCAATAAAAACGAACAACGCGCCCATGCTGAGGTCGCCAAGGCAAAACAGAAAGTGTAGAAGCGTCCGGAACAAGATACAAATCGCTTTTATCAACGCCTAAAAATCCTTTAACAGCACTTGCGTCGAATGAAATTCCAGAATTAAAAGCGCGTTCAAGTTCACTTGGTTGAATTGAAATACTTTTTATTGAACCAAAAATGTCTGTAAAAAATAATTTAATAAACTTAACATCATTTTCTGCAATGTAAGTTAAAACTTCATTTTCCGTATATTCCATTTGCTTGCCTCGCGTGTTTTTGAAAAATACATAAATTTATAGATTTGTGGAAAATTGAATCTCCCGCAGATATAGCGCGGATTTTCGCAAATTTACGAAATAAAATTTGTGCAAACTAATAAAAAAAATCCTAAAAAGTGGGACGCAGGCGAAAAATGAAAGGCCCCAAGGAAGCCTAACATCGAAGA
>CAZJOU010000140.1:0-5520 GCA_964547685.1 uncultured Treponema sp.
TAAAAATGTTGTAATTAAAAAAATTACTCTTTAATTTTCCATTCCGTTAAATTTCGTGTTTTTGTAGAAAAGTTCGCACCAATTTTAATAATTTTATTTCCTGCATTTTCGTAGGGCACAGAATATTTGTTTTCTTCTATCTGAGCCAACGCTTCGTCTGCACTTTTATCTACTTTGAACTCAAAAATAAAAACATTGTTTCCGTTTTTTAAAATGCAATCGGCTCTACCAACGTTGTTGTGAACTTCTACTTGCGACCACTGACCAAGCAAAGTAAACACTAAGTAAAAAACATTCTGAAAGTTTTGCTCTGCAATATGTTTTGCGCCATTCTCATCGGCAGTTGGGTAAGGTAACGAGGCAAAAATAGATTTAAATCGATGCATCATACTTTCAGTGTTTGCACTTTTTATGTCGCGAGCAAAAGAAACAATATCAAGACCGTTTGAACTTTGAATTGTCAGCAATGATGGCACAAGCGAATTTATAAAAGCGTATTTTACTTCATCATTTGGATATTTCAGTGTGTAAACATTAAAGTCTTTGTCGTAACTTTTTATTGTTAAATATCCAGTTTGATAAAAAAGCGGAATTGGGTTCGGATTGTCGTTTCGGTAATCTTTTAAGTCTTGTTCGTTTGCTTCTACGCCATTTGTAAAATCCATATAGTTCTGGTAACTTTCTTTTAATTTTTTGATTAAGAATGCTGGAGTTCCTGTAGAAAACCAATAAGAATCAAAATTTTGTGAATCAAGTGCATTAATTAAACTAAATGGATTATAAACGCCTTTGCTTTCTGGAAAAAAGTGATAACCGTCGTACATTTTTTCTAATTTTTCTATACATTCGTCTTTTGTAAGTTCAAGTTTTTCTGCCATTGCTACAATTTCTGGTTCAAAATTGCTAAGCATTTCTTCTTCTGTAATTCCGCAAATTGTTGCATAGTCGCGAGTTATAGAAATATCTTTTAGTTGATTTAAATCGCTAAAAATAGAAACCTTGCTAAATTTTGTTACGCCAGTTAAAAAAACGAATTTTAAATATTCATCTAATGCTTTTAGCGTAACGTAAAGACCTTTTAAAACATTTCGATTATAGTCTACAAGTTCTTCATCATTTTGAACATCTAAAAGAGGTTTGTCGTATTCGTCAATTAAAACCACCGCCTGCATTCCAGTTTGTTTATTGGCTGCCTGAACAATATCTATAAATCTACCTGCAAAATGAATTGAATTTAATTTATCTTCGTATTCAAGCGAAATATTATATTCTTTTTCGTATTTTTCTAACTCACGATTTATACAATCTTCCAAAGAATCTTTTTTTGTAAAATTATTTTGAGCAAAATTTAAATAAATTACCGGATATTTTTTCCAAGCATCTGGATTGTCGCTTTCTAGTTCTACAATTTTAAGTCCAGTAAAAAGTTCTTTTTTGCCTTCAAAAAACGCTTTTAAGGTTGAAAGAAAAAGGCTTTTTCCAAAACGTCGCGGGCGGCTTAGAAAATAAACTTGTCCTGTGTGAATAAGCTTGTAGACGAATTCTGTTTTATCAACATAAAGATATTCGCCATTTCGTAATTTTTCAAAACTTTGAATGCCAATCGGCAATTTTCTGAACTTTTGCATATTTGTAGTTTAGCACAGAATTAAAAAAAATAAAATGTTGAGTAGCCCTGTTTTGTTTACGAGGATAGTTTTGACGGATACATTTTTTATAATATAACACGAACAGCTAAAAAAGATTATTTAAAAACAATAATTTTTTTTTAATAATTTTAAAACTTAAAAATCGTCTGTAAAACAAAAAAAAGCACCCGAGCAAAGTTAGACGGGTGCATTTCGTTATAGATAATTAAAAACTATCTTACATTGTCAATTTCTTCGTCCCAAATGAATACTTCGCCATTTGGATTTGTTGCAGATTTTACATAAGAATCTTTAGGGAAAGTCCAAGTGCCTGCTAAAGTTGAACCTTTTGAAACCATGGCATATCTACCAAGTTTTGCTTCACGAACATAGAAGTTAGTAGGTATTGTTGATGATGTAGAACCATTGATATATGCTGTTGTGCCAGAAGCAATAGTAACATTCTTTTTATCAGTAGCATCTGCAGATTTCCTAAAATTAATTATATATTTACCATTTGTTACTTGCGAAACATTATCTCCATCATCATCTGTTATTGTAGATATATATGAACTAAGAGAAGCTGTGTCTGATGTTAATGGTGTTGTATCTGAATATACATCAAGGTCAATATAAACAGTTAAAATTCCTTCATCTGATAATGTGTAATATTCAGAATTAAGAGCGCCCCAACCTTTAGTAAGACCATATTCTGTTGCAGAGTTTGCATTTACATTCCATTTAGTTGCTTCTGTAGAACTTACATCAAAGTCTCCAGCATCTGTTGTAAAATCTTCAGAAAGAACTCCAGTATAGTAAGAAACAAAGTACTGAACAGTTTTTGAATAATACCTAACTCCTACACAAATAAATGAATAAGGATTTTCTTCTGTTCCTTTACCAATTTGATTAAAAATATAGCCCATTGTGTAGCCACCATCACTTGAATTGTTTGTATCAATATCAATCTGACAATCTGCACCAAGATGCTTTGTTTTTGTAGAAACATAACCGCGCGCATAAGTGTAATCAGAATCGTTAGTGTATCCACCATCTTCAATCTGGTCAATTATACCAAGTTCGTCTTCTTCCGTTTTACAAGAAGCAACTCCCAGCACAAGCGCAACGGCAAGTGCGCTACTTAAAAGAAGGTTCGCGTAGGGTAAAAATAACAATTTGTTCATGCAAAATATGTTTATTGACATAAAAAAAATAAAGAATATAATTTTTTATAGGTTTAATGTTTCCTATATTATGAAACAAAACCACTAATTAAACGCAAACAAAAGTTTGCAAATAGGAGATAAAATATGAAACTTTTAAAGGTTCTTTTAAGTAGCGCAGTAGCCGTTGCGCTTGTGCTGGGGGTTGCGGGATGTTCTGCTGATGATGATGAAGGTGCTTTTAGCGGACAGACTGTAGATTTTGATAATTCGTATGTAATTGTTGATTCTGACGGAAATGTTTCTCATGCAGAGAGTGCTACTGATACTGACAAAGCAGGAAATATAGCGCAAGCAAATTCTACATACTATTACCGTGCATTCAAAAAGTTTGCTACAAAACATTATGGCGGAACTTGTGTAATTACAATTGCGCCACAGCAATCATCTGGTCAAGATGGAGTTGCTGGTTTTGTATTTGATTTAACAAAAAATGATGACACTACATATAACTTCCTTGTTGCTGCTGTAAGATATGATGCAACTAACAAATTATTAGGTACATATATTTCAAAATACACAAATGCATCAGTTAAAGATAATAATTATACTAAAGAAAGTAACTTTACTGATATAGATGGAGCAAAAATTACAACAACTGCAAATGATAATAAAGCTATAGAAGAAGAACTTCTTAAAGGATCTTCCTCTAATTCTTCTTCTACAGTATATTATGACTTTTCTAAGAATGAATTTGCTGTAGATGATGATGGCAATGTTGTAGTTGCAATCAAAGTTGAACAAGACGAAATTTCTGGTGCTTACACAGTTTCTTATTACAAATCATTAGATGATTCTAAAGATGATGTAAATCCTGTTTATTCAAAAGTGCTTTCTGACAAAGTACAAAGCGGTTACAAACAGGGGGAAATGTGGATGTATGCAAACATTTATCCTGGAAAACAGTTCTGGGCAGACTTCTCTCTTAAAGACAAAGTTGGAAACGATGTTCCACTTGAAAGTGAAGTTGTAGAAGAATAATTAAAGTTTTTACAAACTAATCAAACCGCTTTGTAAATGCAAAGCGGTTTATTTTTATATTTTGAAAAAATCATTTTTTACCCTGACAGTTTTATTTTTTCCCATTTTGCTAAACGCACAGATTTTGCACAATAACTCTTCATTTCATCTTTCTGTTGAACCCAGTTTTTCGTACACAAACGGAAACTTAAAAGAAGTAATTTATCGCTCTGCAGATAATAATTCAAAAATTAGCCTTTTACAGTGGGATAAAAAACTTTTTTATTACGGCACAAACTTAAAAACTTCGTTTAAAAATTTTCACTTAGATTTAGGTTTTGCTTCATCGTTTCCAAATCAAAAATCCGGCGATATGCAAGATTCAGACTGGCAAAATGAAAAAGATTATTCAATGAAAACAACATATTCGGTTGGAACAAATTGGTCAGAAAAAAATTACAAAGCAATCGCATCGCTCTCTTACGATTTTAAAATTGTAAACGTTTTTCTTATCTCGCCAAAAATTTCGTGTGAATATATGTACGATTTATTTTACAGAAAAAAAGGTTCAAAAGGCTGGTACGGTCAAGCAGACGGCAAATACGGCTCTACAGACGGCAAAGACCACTGGTGGTATGAACCAGAAGCAAGAAAATATCCTTATACGGATTCCGAAACTGGCAAAACTTGGAATTTAGCAGGAATTGACTACGAACGACACAGTTTTTACTTTTGGCTTGGAGGAAATATTGGCGTAAAAATTGAAAAATTTCGCACAGATTTTGGTTTTTCAATTTCTCCATTTACATATTTTTCCGCCGAAGACCGACACCACACCGCAGGCGAAGATAATGTTTTTCATGCAATTCAAAAAGATTTTTTTTCAAGTTATAAATTTGCGTTCGATTTTTCGTACGACATTTCAAAATACTTTGTGCTAAACTTTAACATAGAAACCTTGCTCGCCCAAAATATCAAAGGAGACTTTTACATCGATTGGTCAAACGTAACCGACCAGCCTTCCGGTGCTAGCGCATTTTCCACAGCAGGAACGCTTAGTTTTGGGATAAAAATTTGGTAAATTCTGCTAAAAAAAAAACTCTGCTCTTAGCAAATGTAAGAACAGAGTTTTGCAATTTTGCTTAGTTTTTTTTCAAACTAATTATTTTGCATCAGCAGTAACTTCAGTAATAGCAAATACTGCAATGTTATCAGTAGAAATACCATTTGTTTCTGATGCTACTTTTTTAATTTTGGCTACAAGCTCGTCTGAAAGTTCGCCACTTTCTGGTTTTACAAAGATACGAAGCTGTTTTTCTTTTGTGTAAACTGCATCGTAAGTTGTTAGACCATTTACTTCGCTAAGAGCCGCTTCTGTTTTAAGAGCAACACTTCTTCGTTCTTCTAGATTTTTTAGATTTTTATTTGAAGCACAAGAAGCAAAACTTGCCAAACTAGCACACAATACAGTAGCACAAATAATTGATTTAATTTTCATAAGATTTATCCTCCTTAAAATTGGAAAATCCATTCATTGTTTTATACTAATAAGAATACCACATTTAAAAAAAAGTTACAGATTTTTTTTTGTTGTTTTTACACTTTTTCCAATTTATGCTAAACTACAGATATGCAAAAGTTCAGAAAATTGCCAATTGGCATTCAAAGTTTTGAAAAATTACGAAATGGCGAATATCTTTATGTTGATA
>CAZJOU010000141.1:0-1572 GCA_964547685.1 uncultured Treponema sp.
TTATGTGAGCGAAATAAAAAATAATCCAGACATTCGCGAATTAACTTTGCGTCGCGGAATTGAATATCCATCTGACGTTGAACTCGTTATGATGATTCTTGGCTCAGGAACTAAAGGAATTCCTGTAGAAACTCTTTCAGAGCAAGTTGTAAAAACTCTTATGCGAACAAATAGCGAAGACCTTATTGAAAACTTGCTTAAAATAAAAGGAATGGGCGCAGGCAAAGCGCTTGCCATTGCGTCTGCGCTTGAACTTGGTCGCAGGCGAAACAATCACAAAGCGGCACTTTTGAACAAACCAAAAGATGTTGTTCCGTTTATTCAAAATTATTCTATGCAACCGCAAGAACATTTTTTGTGCGTAACGCTAAACGGTGGGCACGAAATTATGCAAATTAGGGTTGTTAGCGTAGGAACAATAAACCAAACGATTGTGCATCCGCGCGAAGTTTTTTCCGAAGCCTTAATAGAAAACGCAGCAGCAATAATTGTGGCGCATAATCATCCTTCTGGAAATTGCGAACCTTCAGAGCAAGACATTAAGACAACGCGAATTTTAGTAGAATGTGCAGACCTTTTAGGAATTACTCTTTTGGATCACATAATTTTTTCTAAAACAAGTTATTTTAGTTTTTTAGAGCACAATATGCTTTGCAAGTAGCGTGTAATTTCACTCTACGTATTTTCAAAGAAATACAAAATCATTATTATGGAACTTATGAAACTTTATTCAAGAAATCAGGTAATTACTTTTACTTTAATTGGAATGATTATTGCCGCAATAATTGCGTCTTCTATAACTTCTGCTTCTTCTAAATCAAAATATTTAAATAAAAACAACCAAACGGCAAATACAAAAACGGAAAATTCTTCTTCGCAAGAAATTTCTAGTGATTCGGAAAACACTTTTACATTGCTTCAATCAGATGAAAAAGAAGATTCTACGCTTACTGTTGCTTCTAGCGAAACTTCGTATACGCAAGACGAAATTCAAAATATTAATGTTTACCAAAAATGTGCTCCTGGCGTTGTAAACATAAATACTCAAGTTACTGGCGTAAACTGGTTTTTGGAACCAGTTGTTCAAGACGGCGGAAGCGGTAGCGGTTCTATTATAGACAAGCGCGGTTATGTTCTAACAAATGGACACGTTGTAAAAGGTGCATCTAAAATTTACGTTTCTCTTTCTGACGGAACTCAGTACGAAGCAAAAATTATTGGACAAGACAGAGATTCAGATTTAACTGTTATAAAATTTGACCCACCAGAAGGAATTGTTTTGCAAACTATTGCTTTCGGAAGTTCCACAAACCTAAAAGTTGGCCAAAAAGTTATTGCAATAGGAAATCCTTATGGTTTTAACCGAACAATGACAACTGGAATTGTTTCTGCGCTTGGTCGTCCTATAAAAAATCCTAATACACAACGAATTATTCGCAATATGGTTCAAACTGATACAGCAATAAACCCTGGAAATTCTGGCGGTCCACTTTTAGACACAAACGGAAAAATGATTGGCGTAAACACAATGATTTATTCTTCTTCTGGTTCTTCTGCAGGAATTGGTTTTGC
>CAZJOU010000141.1:1672-5519 GCA_964547685.1 uncultured Treponema sp.
GTAATTACAAATATAGACGGAATTGCAATTTCGTCTTACACAGATTACTATTCCGCATTAGAAAGCAAAAAACCTGGCGACACAGTAACAGTTACAGTTCACCGAAACGGAAAAGACAGAAAAGTAACCGTAACACTTTCTGAAGAGGCAACAACAATATAAATGCGAAAATTTGTTGTAGAATCGCCTTACGAACCTAGTGGCGACCAAGGACAAGCAATAGAAAAACTTAGCGAAGGATTTTTGCGTGGCGACAAGTTCCAAACGTTAAAAGGCGTTACTGGTTCTGGAAAAACTTTTACAATGGCAAAAATCATAGAAAAAGTTCAGCGCCCAACATTAATTATTAGCCACAACAAAACTTTGTCTGCGCAACTTTACCGCGAATTTAAATCTTTTTTTCCGAACAACGCAGTTGAATATTTTGTTTCTTACTACGACTACTACCAACCAGAAGCATACGTTCCTGCGCGCGACCTTTATATAGAAAAAGATGCCGCAATCAACAAAGAAATTGACCAAATGAAAATGGCAGCAACCTATTCGCTTATGGAACGTCGCGATGTTATTGTAATTGCAACAGTTTCGTGCATTTATGGTTTAGGAATGCCAGAACTTTATAAAAGTATGCGCATTCACATAGAAAAAGGAAAACCGCTAGACATTCACCGCCTTGCAGTTGAACTTGCAAATATTCAATATTCCCGAAACGATGCAATTTTGGAACGCGGAAATTTTAGAATTCGTGGCGATGTAATAGAAATTTATCCGCCTTATATGGAATTTGACGAAGCGTACAGAATTGAACTTGATTGGGATACAGTTTCTAAAATAAAAAGATTTAACGCAATTTCTGGGCAAATTACAGAAGAACTTGATGAAACAACAATTTATCCGGCAAAAAACTTTGTTGTTCCGCACGACCAACTAGAAGAAGCAACAAACCGCATTCAAAAAGAATTGGAAAGCCGACTTGCAGAACTTAATGCACAGCACAAACTTTTAGAAGCAGAGCGACTAAAAACTCGTGTAACGTACGACATAGAAATGATGAAAGAAATGGGTTATTGTTCTGGAATAGAAAATTATTCTGCTCCTATTGCAAACCGCAAACCCGGCGAACCACCAGCAACTCTTTTACATTATTTTCCCTCTGATTTTTTATGTATGATTGACGAAGCACACATTACTGTTCCGCAAATTGGAGCAATGTACGAAGGCGACAGAAGTCGTAAACAAAACCTTGTAGATTTTGGATTTAGGCTTCCAAGCGCGCTAGACAATCGCCCTTTAAAATACGACGAATTTTCTAAACTTTTGAACCAAGTTATTTACGTAACAGCAACTCCGCGAAAAGAAGAAATAAAACAATCTACGCAAGTTGTAGAACAACTTATTCGTCCAACTGGACTTTTAGACCCAATCGTAGAAGTTCGTCCTAGCGAAGGACAAATGGAAGACATTTACAAAGAAATAAAAGAACGAATTGCAAAACACGAACGAAGTCTTGTTTTAACTTTAACTAAAAAAATGGCGGAAGATTTAACGGACTATCTAACAGATTTAGATTTAAAAGTAAAATACATTCATTCCGAAATAGACACTTTTGAACGCGTAGAAATTTTAAAATCGCTACGGCTTGGCGAAATTGACGTTTTGATTGGAATTAATCTTTTGCGCGAAGGAATAGATTTACCAGAAGTTTCGTTTATTGCGCTACTAGACGCAGATAAAATTGGATTTTTGCGTTCTACAACTTCGCTAATTCAAATTATTGGTCGCGCGGCGCGTAACGCAGAAGGAAAAGTTGTAATGTACGCAGACAGAATGAGCGACGCAATGAAAGAAGCGATTGACGAAACAAAACATCGTCGCGAAGTTCAAGAAGCGTACAACAAAGAACACGGAATTACGCCACAAACAATTAAAAAAGAAATTACAGATATTTTGGAACATCAAAAAGAAGACGCAGAAGAAAACGCAAAAGTTACGGTGGAAACATTAAAAAAGACAGCAAATTTGTTCGACAAAAAACAGCGAACAAAATTAATAAATGCGCTAAAACAAGAAATGTCAGATTGCGCAGAACGCTTGGAGTATGAACAAGCCGCCGCTTTGCGAGACCAAATAAAAGAAATAGAAGAACAGTACGGAAAGTAACAATAATTACTAATTAGCCTGAAATTCGAGTTTTAGTCGTTTCATCAAAATTGTCTGTGCTTACGTGAAAATCCGTTTTGCATTACGTGGTGTTGGTACCCGTGAGTTTCGCGCTTCGCGCTCAACACACATACCAACAAACGTATGCAAAGCCGGTTTTCACTCCGCACAGACAATTTTTATTGGTTTCTACTAAAAACTCGACATTTAGGCTAATTATTAAATTGTTTCATCTTGACAGTATTTCTAAAATTTTATAATCTGTTAAAACTCACGTGAAAATATAAGGTAGGTATAGATATGTCTAGATCTTGTGATATTTGTGGAAAAGGTGTAATGCACGGAAACCATGTTTCTAAATCTTTTAATCACCTTCGCAGAACTTGGAAACCAAATCTTATTACTGTACGTGCTGTTTTTGATAACGGACAGGTAAGAACTATAAAAGTTTGCACACGTTGCTACCGAAGTGAATTCCTTATTAAAAAGGTAAAGACACCAAAAGTAGCTGTAGAAACAAAATAATTGGTTTTTAGTTTACTAAAAAACGCATCTGACGAGATGCGTTTTTTTTTATTTAATCACTAAAGCAGGCATTGTAATCGAGTTTGCTTAGCAAACATCGCATGGCGGTCGTCCGCCCTTCTAAATTAAATTTCTAATTCTAATCCATCGTATGCTGGACCAACCGAACCGCCATTTTTTACAATTTCCGCTAAATTCGGAAAATCCGCTAATTGTTCATTTGTGTAATTTTGAATTTCAACGTGTGTCATTAAATGACAAATGTGAATAAACCAAGTATGTTTTGGCTTTATTTGCTCTGCAACTTCCATTGCTTGCCTAAAACCAAAATGCGTAGAATGAGGCTTTACTCTAAGACCGTCGATAACGCAATGTTCAATAATTCCGCCCTTTTCTTTTAAAAGTTCAATACTAGATGGCGGAACAAAACTTGTGTCTGTTAAATACGCAATAGAATGAACTTTTCCGTCGCCCTCATTCGTATACGAAAAAAGCCAGCCAGTATCGTCTAGCGCGCCATGAATCAATGGAATTGGCGTAACTGTTAAATCACCAAATTCTTTAGGCGGATTTTTAGCGTTTTTCGTAATTTCTTCGCAATCAACAAGTTGCAAATTAGGTTTTCCGCCACCAATTTGCGTGTTTTGCTTAAAAATATAACTAAAGCGTTCTTCTACATCTTTTATAGTTTGCTTATTTGTGTAAACGTTTAAAGGTTTGCCACTTAGCGAGCGCGACAAAAGTTTTGGGTCAACGCCTGCATTTTCCGGATTATTCTTTAAATATTCAGTAATTTTATCACTTCCCATTGTGTGACTAAAAACACGAATATCGTCTAATCCGTGCAAATGGTCTGCGTGCGAATGAGTTAGTAAAACTGCGTCAATTTGTTCTATTTTATATTTTAAGCACTGAAGTCTAAATTCTGGTCCTACATCAATTTGTAAATGAGTTTCCGAACCATCTTTGTTTTTATTTACAACGTGAGCGCTGCATCTAAAACGCTTGTCGCGCAAATCTTCCGAAGTGCAAACATGGCAATGGCAAGCAATGCAAGGAATTCCGTGACTTGTTCCTGTGCCAAGCAAAATCATTTTCATAATTCAATAAAAATATATAACTCAAAAATAGAATATTCAAGAAGATTTATAAAAGGGGGAAA
>CAZJOU010000142.1:0-3155 GCA_964547685.1 uncultured Treponema sp.
AATTTACTTTTTTCGTTATTTTGTTTAGACTTTTTTTATGGATTCAAAAGCACACGTTATGTTACGCGCCTTAAAAGCAAGGCGAAAATTAAAGGAAATTTGCGACGATTTTAATATAAGTTACAAATATTGTTTTGAAGTTTCAAAAGGAACACGCACTCCGTCTTGGTCGCTAATTAATAAGTTTTTGTTCCTTATTCCTGCGCGCTATTGGTTTGAAACTCCTTCTACAAAGTTTATAAATCAAATAAAAGATAGCATAGATGTTGATTATTCAAAAATTAGCATATAAAGTCAAAATAATTTAAAATATGCGCGTTTTGCACTTGCAACGATTTTGTAAATTTACGATAATATAAAGACATACTTATAAGTAGGAGTAGTTATAAATGGCTACAATTAACATCAGAGACGATGAATCTTTGGAAAAAGCTATCCGAAGATTTAAGAAAATGGTAGAAAATGAAGGCATTGTTCGTGAATATAAGAACAGAAGATATTTCGTAAAGCCTTCTGCAGTTCTTCACCAGAAAAAAACAACTCTGGAACACAAAAATTTCCTAAACAAGAAGAAAGCGCAGCGCGCAGCTTCTAAAGGCGATCGCTAGGAATTAAAAAAGACTTCGTAAATTGCGAGGTCTTTTTTTATTCGTGCGGAGGGTTTAATACCCCGACGCTTGCGTCGTAAAAAAGGGTATTAAACCCGACTGCAATACCTTATGAGAAAGAACGATACCTCGAACGCTTGCGTCGAGGTTCGTTCATTTTAAAAACTTTTTCCGCTCACAAGTATAAATCTAAAAAATTTATTTGAATTTACTAACAATCGGGTTGATAATATATTTAGTTATTTTTATAACTTTTCGTTATTAAAAAAAGTAGCGGAGAAAATCTTATTTAGTCTTCTTTTTAGTTTTTTTAAAATCAATAAAACTTAGAGTTTGGCTATCAAGGAAAAGTTTATGCAAGAAAATGAAAAAAAATACGGAAAATTATTTGTAAAAATTGTAATGTTTGTTGCTGTTATGGTTGTTCTTCTTACGGTTATAGAAGTTACTCTTGTTTCGAATATGGCAGTTAGGCGCACTCAAAAAGCAAATACTTTAGTTTACACGCAATTAGCACAATTAAATTCGGCACAAGTTTCTAAAACTTTGGAAGAATCTATTGCAGCACTTGATTATTATGTTAATTCTGATGTAGCAAGAAGTGGCGATAGCAAACAAATTATTTCTTGGTTAAGAGCGCACGAAGCAGACCGTTGGGAAGGTTTTGACTATGTTGCTTACGTTTCGCCAGATGGAATTTTTTCTTCTGATATAGGAACAACAACAAATGTTCTTTCTAGAGATTATTTCCAAGAAATTATGCATAACGGAAAAGCGTTTTATATTGATAATCCGACACCAAGTAAAGTTAGTGGAAAAACAGTTTTGCATATTTCAAAAGCAATAAATGTAAATGGCAAAAATGTTGGATTTTTCTGTGGAATTCTTGATTTTTCAAAGTTTTCTTCGCTGTTAAAAGGAACTACTCTTGGCGATTCTGGCGTAATTGCTTTGTACGATGGTTCTGGCGCGTTAATGGTTTCTACTGGCGACACTTCTATTTTGGGTGATAGAGAAAACGCAAAAGTTCAAGTTGTTTTTGATAATTTGCACAGACTTGCAGATAAAGTTCGCGAAACTGGTGAAAATTCTACAAGTTGGGTTCAAATGCCAACACAAGGAAAAGAACTTTTTATTATAGACAAAGTTGAATTTACAAACTGGGTTTTAGCGATTGTTTTAACTTCTAAAACAGTTTTTGGCGTTGGAATTGAAATTGCAGTTTGGATGACTATTTTTGGATTTTTGCTTTTGCTTGCAATAATCATTATGGTTGCAATAGTTATTTTTAAAGAATTAAAACCGTTAAAAGTTGTTGCTGCTTCTATTAAAGATATTTCTACTGGAAGTGCAGATTTGTCTAAACGAATTAATATAGAAAAAAACAACGAAATTGGTCGCGTTGTAGACGGATTTAATAAATTTGCCGAAAAGCTTCAGAATATTATGAGTGCAATGAAAGAATCTAAGCAGGAACTTTTCCAAGCGGGCGAAACTTTAAATGCAAGCGCAGAAGATACTGCTTCGGCAATTACGCAAATTATTGCTTCTATTGAAAGTATGAGCGGAAATATCAATAAGCAGTCGGATAGTGTTCAAGAAACTGTTGGAGCGGTAAATCAAATTGCTTCTAATATTGATTCTTTAAATAAAATGATAGAAAGTCAGGCTTCTGCAATAGAACAAGCGTCTGCCGCAGTAGAAGAAATGATAGGAAATATTAATTCTGTAGATAAATCTGTTCAAAGAATGGCGGAACAATTTAATGACCTTGAACAGCGGGCAATGCTTGGAGTTCAAAAACAAGACGATGTAAACACAAGAATTATGGCAATAGAAAATGATTCTGAATCGTTAAAAGAAGCAAATGCGGTAATTTCTAACATTGCAGAGCAAACAAATCTTTTGGCAATGAATGCGGCAATAGAAGCGGCACACGCTGGCGAAGCGGGAAAAGGTTTTTCTGTTGTTGCCGATGAAATTCGTAAACTTTCTGAAACTTCTTCTGAACAGTCAAAAACTATTGGCGTTGAATTAAATAGTATTACAGATAGCATTAAAGAAATGGTAAATGCCGCAGAAGAATCTAAAAATGCTTTTGCAAGCGTTTTAAGCGGAATTAAAGATACAGATAATCTTGTAAATGAAATAAAAAATTCGATGGACGAACAAGGCGAAGGTTCAAAGCAAATTTCTATGGCATTAAACCATATGAATGATTCTTCACAAGAAGTAAGAACTTCTTCTGTAGAAATGGCGGAAGGCAACAAACGAATTTTGCAAGAAGCAACTAATCTTCAGAATGAAACAGCTAGCATAAAAAACGGAATGGAAGAAATGCACGTTGTTGCAAGAAAAATTAACGAAACTGGAACTGCGCTAAAATCGTTAGTAGACGGAATGGACAACACAATAAATAAAATTGGTGAAGAAATAGACCAATTTAAGGTTTAATGAACGAACCTCGACGCAAGGCGTCGGGGTATTAAACTCTCCACACGAATAGATTCCCGCGTCAAGCGCGGGAATGACATAACTGCTAGCGCG
>CAZJOU010000142.1:3255-5515 GCA_964547685.1 uncultured Treponema sp.
GGCGTGGCAATCTTAATAATTTTCGTTATAACATTGTTGCCATTCGGCTGAACATTCTTTCATCATTTGGTCGATATTTTCTTTTTTAGAAAGATTTTCATCTGGGTAAATTGGTTTTAGAATGTTTAGCGTAAGGCACTTTTTTTTGCTAAAAATTCGACGGAATTTGCTAGGATTTCTAAAAGTTATAAACATTGGCACAACTGGAACTTTATTTCTAACTGCAATGTTAAACATTCCGTCGTTTAGCGGGCGCGGTTTTTCGTAGCGATACCACAATGCTTGTTCTGGATAACCTAAAACTGTGCAGCCTTTTTTTAATAGTTTTGAAATTGCTTTTTGCAAATTAATAATTGCTTTTACATTTGAACTAAACGGCAAAGTTCCGCCTGCTCTTATAAAACTGCCTAAAAATCCGCGCATATTGTTAAATTCTGCAACAGTTATGTAAAGAGTGTGACCAAAAACACCTTGTCGAACAAGCATATTGTCTAGCGAATGAACGTGATTACAAACAGCAACAAAACCTTTTATTCCTTTTAAGTTTTTTCTACCTTTTACGCGTGCGCCAAGCGTAATTGCCATTACTGGCGGAGCAAAAATTGCTACAGAAGTTCTAACTATTGCGCGCCAAATTAAAAAAAACGGATTTTTTGGAAGAAAGTTATAATTTTCGGTAACGGGAATCATTCTGTTATAATCTATTGGCTGAACATCTTCCCAAAATTTTCCTTCGGATTCAAGTTGTGCTATTCGTTCTTCAATTTCTTTTTGAGTGTCTTTTTTTACGCCTGCAATGTCCATTTTAGTATTTTAGTTCCTATTTTTTTGTGTTATTCGTGCAAATTAAAAGATTCTGCAAATTGAGGATTGTTCTGCGGATCTGTTTCTATGCGTTCAATTTGAATCCATTCAGTTTGTTCATTTTTACTAGAAAGATGCAAATAGTTAATGAATGCAGAAATGTAAAAGTTTGCCCATTCGCTCATAAAAATTGGATTGTAAAAAACAACTTTTAATTTTTCGCTAAACGGAATGTTTAACGACTTTTTGTCTGCGGCAAAACCAAGAATTGTGTAAAAGGCAAGGGCTGCGTAAACAATTGCTAAAACAATCAACGCATATTTTAAAGCTAGCAAATTAATAATTCTTTTTGCAAAAAAACTGTAAAAGAAAATTCCCATAAATATAAGAAACGAAGCGACTGTATCAATCATATAAAGAATAAAAGGCGTAAAAGAATATAAATAATCAAAATTTTCTGTAGCAATTCCTTTTATTTTGTCTTTTAAAGAAAGAGATTTATTGAACAAAGAAGCGAAAGTTTGCTTTATAATTTTAGGTCGATATTTAAATAAAATTTGAATGTAACCAAAAACCCAACGCTTTCTTCTTTCGTTTGCAACGGAATGAGTTAAAGGTTCTTCTGTGTATGTAATTGCGTATTCGTAAAAGCAAGTTGTCCATTTATGCAAAATACAATTTATTGTCATTTCTAAGTCTTCTGTGTAACTTCTGTACGGCCAACCACCAATTTCTTCTATAACATCGCGACGAATCATTACGCCAGTTCCACACATTGTGCAAGGAATTCCGTTTTTGCTACGAAAAGCGTTTCCAAGTTTGTCTAAAAATGTGTAAATCATTGCGCTACAATTAGTTGCAAGCGAACGCATTTTTTTGTCTTTAAAAAGATAATTTTTAATATTTCGCTTTCCAAGAACAATTTGGCTATTAAGCAAAAGCGCATTATTCATTTCTTCTACAAATTTTGAATCTACAACATTGTCGCCATCTACAATAATGTAAGCGGCGTAGTCAGGGTCAAGGCGTAAAATTTCTTTTAATGAACCGTCTAACGCTTCGCCTTTGCAAGTTTGATTTTTTACAACTTGAACAAATGTATTTTTATATTTTTTTGCAATTTCGCAAGTAGGATCTTCTTCAGAATTTACAATTACGTAAGTGTCAAAATATTTGTGATTATATGTTTGATTTTTTAAACTATCTAGTAAAAGTCTAATGCCAGCGCTTTCGTTCCTTGCTGGAACAAGAACTGCGAATTTATTTTTTGTTGGATTAGAAATTTTTTGTTGTTTTTTAAAGCCACTAATCCAATATATCATTCGCGGAATGTATAAAATTAGCGATAAAAGAGCAATGTTTACAAAATATTTGAACAAAATATCAAGATTTGTCATAATTATGAAAATTATGAAAAATAGATGAAAAAATGTCAATATTTTGCGAAAAATAGCGG
>CAZJOU010000143.1:0-5457 GCA_964547685.1 uncultured Treponema sp.
CCAGATATTGAACACATGGTTACGCTTAACACTCCGGCTTTGGGAATGCAAGCGCAATTAACTGGCGAAACTGCTGCCACGCGCGAAGAAGACAAAAATATTCTTGTTACAGATTTTGAACACACAGACGCTGGTCAAAAAGTTGCGTTTACTGTTCGCCCAGAAAAAATTAGAATTACGCTAGAAGAACCCGCTTTTGCAGGTCGCAAAGACATAAATGTTTTTAAAGGAATTGTAGAAGAACCTATTTACACAGGATTTCAGTCTAAATTTTACGTTCGCTTAGAAAACGGAACTATTGTAAAAGTTTTTAAGCAGCACACGAATTATCTTGACGATGGTCCAGAAATTCAGTGGAAAGACACAGTTTATATTTCCTGGTCCGCAGAAGACGGATACATTGTTGAAGACATTAACAAATAGAGGGTTGAAATATGAAAAAAGTTGAAGAATCTAAAGAGCAACCTCCGGCTGCTGACGTTAGTGAATCTGTTTGTTCTAATTGTTCAGAAAAAAAGTCGTTTTTGCTAAGGCTTGCAGAAAAAGCTAGAAGCGCAAAAATTAAAAAGCCAAATCCAGGTCCGGCTTACGCTTGGCCAATGGGCATTTGGTTTTCTATATTTTTTGTAATTCCGCTTGCAATAATTCTTTGCTATTCTTTTATGAAGCGCGATATGTTCGGTGGCGTTATTCACGAATTTAGTTTTGACGCTTATAAAAAAATGTTTAGTAGCGCTTATGGTTTTATTTTCTTGCGCACTTTGTGGATGTCGCTACTTTCTACGGTTATTTCTATTTTAATTGCTCTTCCTTGTGGTTACGCTATTGCAAGAAGTAAACATCAAACTGCGCTTTTAATTCTTGTTATTATTCCGTTCCTTACAAATTCTTTAATAAGAATTTTTGCTTGGATGTCTATTCTTGGGCAAGACGGACTTTTAAACGGAATTTACCACTTCTTTTTTAATATTGTTCATTCTATAACAAAAGACGGCGCAGTTTTTGAACCACACAAGTTTATGTACACAAAAACGGCAGTAATTTTAGTAAGCATTTATATGTATTTGCCTTACGCAATTTTACCAATTTTTACATCTGTTGACCGTTTTGATTTTTCTTTATTAGAAGCGGCTCGCGATTTAGGCGCAACAAAACCGCAATCTATGACAAAAGTTCTTATTCCAGGAATTAAAAGCGGAATTGTTAGCGCAATAATTTTTACGTTTATTCCAATTTTTGGAAATTATACAGTTCCGCAACTTGTTGGTTCTACAGAAAGTTACATGCTTGGAAACATTATTATGGATCAAATAAACAAAGCAAGAAATCTTCCGTTAGCGTCTGCTTTTAGCGTTCTTCTTACGGTTGTAAGTATGCTTGCAATTCTTGGAATGCTTATTAGCGAAAAGCAAGATGAAAAACTTAAAAAATCTAATGCGCGCGAAGAAAGCGGAATTACGCCGAATGTAACAAATTTAAACGCAACAAATTCAGAAAATTCTTCTGCAAATTCTGTAAAATAAGGAGAAACAAATGGATTTTTTAGTTTCGCTAATTTTATCAATTCTTCACAAAGCAGGACATCAAAAATCCGAAAACCATAGACACGCAAAACGTTCTTGGAAAAAACATGCGCCTGTTTTTAGTTTTTCTAAAACGGTTCTTTTTGTAGCACTTGTTTTTCTTTTTATTCCGCTTTTTGTAATTATTTTTTATTCATTTAATGAATCTAAAGGTTCAGAATTTACAAGATTTTCTTTTTGCTGGTACGAAGAATTACTTTTTAATTCTGGCAGACTTTGGCAAAGCCTTTTGTATAGCGCAATTGTTGCTGTTGTTTCTGCTTTGCTTGCAACTATTTTAGGAAGTCTTGCCGCTATTGGTGTAAGTTGGTACAGATTTTTTGGTAGAAATTACATTCAATCTGTAAGTTTTTTACCAATGGTTTTGCCAGAAGTTATTATGGGCGTTTCGCTTTTAATTTTTTTAAGCGGAATTCATATGAACTTAGGACTTTTAACAATTATTATTGCGCATACAACTTTTTGTCTTCCGTTTGTTTATTTAATGGTTAGCGCGCGTGTAGACGAATTTGACTATTCAATTATAGAAGCAAGCCACGATTTAGGCGCAACAGAAAAGCAAACGCTTTGGCTTGTAATTGTTCCAGCAATTTTACCTGGAATTGTAAGTGGCTTTATGATGAGCATTACAATGTCAATAGAAGACTTTGTTATTACTTCGCTAGTAAACGGAAATGTAGAAACTTTGCCAATTTACGTTTACAACATGATTCGCCACGGAGTAAGTCCAGTTATTAATGCGCTAAGTTTCGTTCTTATAATTTTTATTTGTCTTATTGCAATTGCGCTACGCAAAGGATTAAAATCTTTTGCCGCAGCTCATTAATAAAAAGGAGAAGCTTCCTAAAAATCGTTGAGTATTGGAAGTTTTCTTTGCAAACTTTATTTTTGGAGGATTGATTTATGAAAATCACTTCTAAAATTTTTGCAGCCGCATTCTGTTGTGTTGCGGCGTTTGGTCTTGCTTCTTGCGAAAAGAAACAAGTTTTAAAGCTTTACAGTTGGACTTACTACACTCCAACTGATGTTGTTGCGGCATTTGAAAAAGATTTTGACTGCAAAGTTATTGTTACAGAATACGATTCAAATGAAACAATGTACAACAAACTTGTAAACGGTGGAGCAAAAAGTTTTGATATTGTTGTTCCTTCGCAAGATTTTGTTTCTATTATGCTAAAAAAAGGAATGTTACAGCCAATTGATCAGTCAAAGTTTACAAACAGAGATAAAATTAATCCAAAAATTCTTGAAAAAGTTGATTATGACCCAGATATGACTTACGCAGTTCCATATTATTTTGGAGCCGCAGGAATTTCTGTAAACAAGAAAAAAGTTCCAGGCGGAAATTACGAACGCACTTGGAATATTTTTGCAGACAGCCAATTTGCTGGCCACGCTTCTATGATGGACGATTACCGCGAAGTTATTGGCGATGCTTTAAAATACGAAGGACATAGCGTTTGTTCTAAAAACGAAGATGAATTACATTCTGCAATTTCGCTTATAAAAGACAAATGGCTTCCGAACATTGTAAAGTTTGACGCAGAAGGATTTGGAAAAGATTTTGCTCGTGGCGATTTGTGGCTTTGCCAAGGTTACGCAGAATGTGTTTTTGGCGAAGTTCCAGAAGAAGAATGGGACGAAACTATAGATTTCTTTATTCCAGAAGATGGCGGTCCTTCTTATTTGGATAGTATGTGTATTCTTAAAGATTCTAAAAATGTTGCGCTTGCAACAGAATTTATTAATTACATTCACAAGCCAGAAAATTACGCAAAATTCTTGGACTTTTTCCACTTTCCAGATTACGTAAATCCAGAAGCCGATCAATACAGAACAACAAAACCGTTTTATCCTGCAAGCATTATGGACAAATGCGAACTTAAAAACGATTTAGGCGATTGGCTAGACAAATACTATTCTGAATGGGAATCGCTTAGAATTTCTACAAACTAAAAAAAACTCGTCATTGCAAAAAAGCCCTTGGTCATTGCGAGGCTTTAGCCAAAGCAATCTTGCTAAGATAGATTGCCGCCTTCGGCTCGCAATGACGGGTCGCTGTTGTGCCTTGCAATGACGATTCTTTTTAGCCAGCCCCTTGACACGTTTTTATTAAAATATTGTTATAAGGCTTTATTTTACTTTATTTTTTTGACAAATAACCTATTCGCCCATAGAATATTTTGTATGAACGAACAGGATTTTTCTTCAATTTTAAACGCTTTTTCTTCTCCTATTTTAATTGCAAAACCTATTTTTAAAAATTCAAAAATTGTAGATTTTGAATTAGTTTTTATGAACGATACTTTCGAAAAAACTATAAATAGTCAACTTTTAAAATTTAAGAAATTTTCTGAATGTAAAGATTTAATTAATCGTTCTGTTCCATGGCTAGATTTAGGCGAAAAAGCCTTACACGGCATTAAAATGGAACCAATAGATTATTATTCGGAAATAAATAAATCTTGGTACAAAATTCAGTTTAGAAGCGCACCAGAAAATCTTGTTGTAATTAACTTAGAAGATATAACAGAAAAGAAAAATCAAGAAAAAAAATTAATAGAAACCGCTTTTCACGATTCTTTAACATCGCTTCCAAATAGGAACGAATTTAACGCAGAATTTCCGCATTTATTAGAAACGGCAGAATTTTCTGGTAACAAACTTGGACTTCTTTTAATTAACATAGACAATATGAAAAACATAAACGACGCAAAAGGTCATATTGCCGGTGATGAAATAATAAAAAAGGCCGCTTCTATTCTTTTGCAATTTTCTAAAAAACTTGTAAGCGCATACAGATTTGGCGGCGACGAATTTCTTGCTGTAATTCACGACACTTCTTCTGCAGATTCTATTGTTAATATTACAGACACAATTTTAGAAACATTTATGATGCAAGAAATTAGCGTTTCTGGCGGAATTTCTGTTTATCCAGACAACTCTAGCGACAAAGAAGAACTTTTACGCTTTGCAGATATTGCAATGCACTCTGCAAAAAAAGACGGAAAAAATCAGTTTAAGTTTTTTAAAATTGATATGCAACGCGTTTTTATTCAAAAAATGAATATTCAAAACAGAATGACGCAAGCAATTCTTTCTAGTTCGTTTACGCTTTCGTACCAACCGCAATTTGATGTAAAAACTGGCAAACTTCGCGGTTTTGAAGCACTTATTCGCTGGTACGACGAAAAATACGGAAAAATTCCGCCTTCTGTTTTTATTCCACTTGCAGAAGAATGTGGTTTAATTTTGCCAATTGGAACTTGGGTTTTAAACACAGCATTTGCAACATTAAAAAAATGGCAAACTAATTATAATTTTACAGGAGTTATTTCTGTAAATCTTTCGCCAATTCAACTAAAACAACCAGATATAATTTTTGACATAAAAAAACTTTTGGAAGTTTACAATCTTAATCCGTATTTTATAGAAATTGAAATTACAGAAGGCGTTATGATTGACAATATGGAAGATGCAATTTCTAAACTAAAGCAATTAAAAGATATTGGTTTTAGAATTTCCCTTGATGATTTTGGAACAGGTTATTCTTCGCTTAGTTATTTGCAAATGCTTCCGCTAGATACGCTAAAAATAGATAAATCTTTTATTAACGATATTACCTCTAAAAATGGAATTCAAGCGAATATTACAAATTCTATAATTACAATGGTTTCTAATATGGGCTTAGACACTATTGCGGAAGGCGTTGAACAAACAGACCAATTTGATTTGCTAAAAAAGTTCAACTGCAACATTATTCAAGGTTTTCTTTTAGGAAAGCCAATGAGCCAAGAACGTTGCGAAGAATATCTTTCTGGAAACAAAGAAGCATTGCTTGATATGTCAACTTCGCTTGTAGAATAGTTTGTGC
>CAZJOU010000144.1:0-5329 GCA_964547685.1 uncultured Treponema sp.
GTTTCATCATTTTCGTTAGCGTTTTTTGCGCTCCAAATTACGCCGTTCTTTGCCTTTACTTCGCCTTTTTCAAACTTTGTAATTTTTTTAGTAACTAAAACTTCTTGACCAATCATTGTATTAACGTTTGTAGTATTTTTTCCAAGTTTTAATTTTTTTACGGCAAAAGGTCTTGTTGTTAGCACAAGAATAATTGTTAAAACTAAAAATATTAAAATTTGCCATCTAAAAGGCATATTTGTTTTGCTTAAAAAAATCATAATAAAAGCAGAAATTGCGCCCCAAACTGTAGTTAGCGCAAATGTTGCGGCTTCTATAATAACGCAAATAATCATTACGCCAAGCCAAAACCACATGAGGTTGTTCATTAAAAAATCAATCATACTTTTATTTTAACACGGAATTAAAAAAAACATCTACTTTATTTTATCTTTTACTTCTGACCAAATTGCCACTGTTCCTTTTGAATGTTCTTTTGCGTAATAAAGTGCTTTGTCTGCGTATTGCACAACTAAATCAATTTTATCGCTTTCTGAAACATCTTTATTTGTGCTAATTCCCATGCTAAAACCAATGCGGCGATTTTCTGGAATTTCTATATGTTGAACTTTTAAAAGTTTTTTTATTTGCGGAATAAAATATTCGTTTTCTTTTAAACATTCGTTCAATCTTTTAAAAACTTTTGTTCCTTCGTTTGCATCTGTGTCTGTCATAATAATTACAAATTCATCGCCGCCATAACGCGAAATAAAGTCCACTTTGCGACACGTTTCTTTTAAAAGATTTGCAAAACTTTTTATAATAAAATCGCCAACATTGTGCCCAAAAGTATCGTTGTAATACTTAAAATTATCCAAATCAATAAATCCAACCGCAATTTGAATTACAGATTTTTTTCGTTTTGTGTAACGCTTAAGTTTTTCGCTTTCCAATTCAATATATTCCTGAAAAGCGCGCCGATTTTTTAAATTAGAAAGTTGATCTGTAGAAGAAACTACCATTAAATGTTCTTCTTGTTTATAAATAATAACTTGCGACTGAACGCTTGCAAGAACAATATTCAACGTGTCAATAATATCAGAAGTTACAGGATTAAAAGCAGAAGGAACTATTATAATTGCAAATCTATATTCCAAATATGTTTCGTCGCCAAAATAAAGTTCATTTTCTTCGTTCCAAATAAATTGAACAACATTGCTTTTTTTCGATTTTTCAAAAAGATTTTTTAGAATTTTTGCATTTACATAAGGTTTTTCTTTTTTAGAAATAAAAGAATGAACTTTTGCCGTTTCGTTTTCCATAATTCCAAAACAAACTTCGTCTGCAAGCGTATATTCTTGAATATCAAAGAGAATTTTTTGAATATAATTTTTAAAATTCAAATCTTGAATTGAACCAGTTTTTATTTTATTAATAAACTGATAATCGTGAATTTTTGTATGAAGCGCAGTTAAAAGTTGCTCTTTTTCTGCTTTTCCGTTAAGAATTTCAATATTGATTTTTAAAGGTTCAAATTTTTCTACAGAATTTAAATATTCTTCTACCGAAATTGATTTTTTTTCTGTATTTTCGCTTTCTTTTGTGTAATACTTAAATTCTTCTTTTTTTGCAATTTCAAAACCTTTTTGCATATATTTTTCGCTTTCTTTTAAAAAACCCAAATTTTTAAGCGAAACCGCAAATTCGTAATGCGCAAAAACTACTTTATGCGCCATTTTGCTATTCATTGCGTTAAATTCTTTTTCACATTCAGAAAACGCTTTTTCCGCTTCGCTAATTTTCTTTTCCTCTGCAAAAAGAACCGCTTTTATAAGATAAATAAATGGCTTATCTTCGGAAGTAACGCTTTTTTCGTCTTGCATTATATTTGAATAATTTATTCTTCCGCGAATAAAATCGTTTTGCGAAAATCCAATTATAGACTTAAAAATTAAAATGTCATTTTCTGACGGCAAAAACGAACTGTTTGCAACTTCTGACATATTAAAAATTTGTAAATAGCGCAAAATTGCATTAAAAAGTTCGTTTGCTTGTTCAAAGTGCCTAGAATAAAAAAGCGCGTAAGAAACATTTTTTAGCGTATCTGTTACTGTAGAAAAATCGGAAACATTGTAAAGATTAGAAATAAAACTATTTTCTAAATCGTAAGCACGTTTATACATTGCTCTGCAAGTTGCGTCGTAACACAACGCGTTTCTTATATTTAAAATTGGTCCAGGTTCGCCAATTTGCGTGCGGATTTCGTTACATTTGTCGTACCATTTTAGCGCGGCATCAATTTCGCCATAATGCGAAGCAATAATTCCTTTCCAATGGCAAGCGGTAGAAACTAAGTGTCTATTATCTATTTTTTTTGCAAGTTCAAGACATTTATCAACTTCGGAATCTAAAGTTTTTCGCGCAGATTTATCGTTTACAAGTCGCCACGGAACAGAAATACAAACGCTTATATAATTATTTTCTAATTTTTCCTTTTTTAAAAGTTCCAACGCTTTTTTGTATTTATTCATTGTGTCTTCGGCAGAAACACGCTTTGCAACGTTAAATTCTAGCATTGCGTTTAATGCAAGATAAGCATTATTTTTTTCGCGCAAAAAGTTTTTTTCTGCCAACGCGCAATATTTTTGCGCAAGAATTGTGGCTTTTTTTATAGCAAATGCGTACGCCAAATAATATAGCGCAACTCCTTCTATTTTATCATCTTCATGAAAATCTATAATATCGTTTAAGTTTAAAATTGCATCGTCTACGCGGCCGCAATAAAAAAGCGCTTTTGCAAATTCAAGACGCAATTTTTTTCTTTCTATATTTTCAAAATTAAATTTAAAATTATTGTTAGAAATCCAAAGTGAAAATTCTTTTAATGGTTCAAGGTCCAAAAAAATTCTGTAGTTACGTAAAGTTTTATAAAGAATTTTTGCTTGTTCATTTGGCGGTAAATCTAAAATTAAGCTGTAATCAGTTCTATCTTTTAAAGCAATAAAATCTTTACTAATTTCTTGGCTTATTAAATAAAGATAATTTGGTTTTGTTCTATATTCTTCTAAAAGAGTAAAAACTGCATTTTGTTCAGTTTCATTTTTTTGCAAATTAAAACAAAATACAAAACGACTTTTTACACAGGATTTTTCTATTTCTTTTATTAACTTTACAGATTGATCAGAAATACATTGGCTATTTAATATTAAATATTTTTTTATAGGCGCTTTTTCTAAAAATTTAACAATAGACTGAATGTAGCGACCTTGCTCATAAAAAGTTTCGTTCTGAAGCGGAATGTCGTAACGCTTGTCTGCAATTCCATTTTTAAAATAAGACAAAAACGATTTTTTTTGAACAGAATAAGATTCTTTAGAAATTACATCTTCGGTAGGTTTACATTCAGATTTTGATAATATAGAAAGAAATGGTTTAAAAGGAGAAAAATCAGTGCATGCGTCAATAATAACGAAATCTTTTTTTAGTTCGTCCGTTAAAAAACTTTGCGGAATTCTTAAAAAACAAACGTTACTTTCACAAGAGTCTATAAATTTTTTGATAATCTCTGTCTGATTTTCTAACATAAATATTCTATAAATTTAATAATTTTTACAAGAAAATTCAATTTTATTCATCATTTTAACCTATTTTTTTTCGTAATTCTCGTAATTTTTTTTATTTTGAATAAATGGTCAAATGTCGAGTTTTCTTCATCACCAGTAAAAAATGTACGTAGGCAAGGTTCCGATTTGAAAAACATCTGCACAAGTGAGTGAACAACATAAGTGTAGAAAGTAAATCTAGTCTGGTGGTTTCGATAAACTCAACCACCACAATTACACGAACGCGGAAGCCGTTTTTCATAATCGGGTTCTTGCCGAAAGTACATTTTTGCTAATACATTAAAACTCGATATTTGACCTAACAATTTTTTATGTAAAACAATAAAATTAGCATTTATTAAAAATACAATTTTCCACTATAATCAATTTATGGAACACTTTTTTCTTACAAACGAACAAAATTCAAAAGATGAATATATAAAAATTATAAACGAAACGGTTTCTGAAATAGCAAATGCTTTCAATTCTTCTTCTGCATATTCTGGACCAACTCCGCAAGAATTAAAAAAAATTGTTCAACAAAATTCAATTTTGCCAGAAAAAGGATTAGGTTGGGAAAAAGTTTTAAATCTTACAAAGCAAAAAATTCTTCCAAATCTTTTGCGCACTTCTTCTACAGATTATATGCCACATTTACATTCGCCTGCACTTTTAGAAAGCATTGCCGCAGAACTTATAATTGCAACTTTTAATCAGTCTATGGACAGTTGGGACCAAGCGCCTGTTGCTACAGAAATTGAACTTGAAGTTGTAAAACATTTGTGCAATCTTTTTGGTTATAACAAAAATGCCGACGGAGTTTTTACTTCTGGCGGAAGTCAATCTAACGAAACTGCAATAATTCTTGCACTAAATTGGTTCAGTTCTAACATTTTAAAATTTGATATAAAAAAATACGGACTTCCAGAAAATTTTACAAAACTTAGAATGTACACAAGCGAAATTAGTCATTTTTCTATGGAAAAAACTGCGCAAATTATTGGACTTGGAACAAATTGCGTTGTAAAAGTTCCCGTAAACGCTAAAAAACAAATGGATTTTTCTGCATTAAAAAATCTTATAGAAAAAGATATAGAAAAAGGAAACATTCCTTTTTTGGTTGTTGCAACAATTGGAACTACAGATTTTGGTTCAATAGACCCTTTTGAACAAATTGCAGAACTTTGCGCAAAAAACAATATTTGGCTTCATGCAGATGCAGCGTACGGTTCTGGCGTAATTCTTAGCAAAAAATACGCAGAAAAGCTAAAAAATATAAATTTGTGCAATTCTATTACAGTTGATTTTCATAAAATGTTTTTGCTACCAATAAGTTGTTCCGCATTACTTGTAAAAGACGGCACTAATTTTTCTGCGCTTACAATCCACGCGGATTACTTAAATCGCACAGAAGACGAAGAAGAAGGCTACACAAATCTTGTAGATAAATCTTTGCAAACAACACGCCGCTTTGACGCTCTAAAAGTTTGGATTGCTTTTCAAACGCGCGGAAAAGACGGTTGGAACGAAATAATTACAAAAAATTTGGATAATGCAAAATATCTTTATTCAATTATAAGCAAAAACAAAAATTTTGTTGCGGTTACAGAGCCAGAAATAAGTTCTGTTGTTTTTAGGCACGTTTCCAGCGATGAAACAAATAAAAAAATAAGAAAAGAACTTTTGCACAAACACGGAATTGTAATTGGTCAAACTGTTTCAGACGGAAAAGTGTGCTTAAAATTTAC
>CAZJOU010000145.1:0-5328 GCA_964547685.1 uncultured Treponema sp.
AGCACCTGCGAAGCAGTTCTAAAACGACAAATTGCACGTCATTGCGAGAAGCGAAAGCGACGAAGCAATCTTAGAAACTTTGCGAACCAATTAATAAGATTGCCACGTCTACGGCTAGCAATGACGATTCTTGTCGTTTTAGAATGAGCCGCGTAAGGCGGCGAAGTGCGAAAAGCCCGACCCTTATAAAATGGATAATGCGTTAAGAAAAATTGCGAATACTTGAAGCAATTTTTTAGCATTTTCCTTTTTATAAGGGGCACGCCCAAATTTAAAAAAAACTATTTTTATTACTACTAGAAATTTGAATTATAAAAAATCGTAATTCTGCTATTTTCATAAGGGTTAAAATTTTGTATAATGGTGTTTTAGTATGAGTACTAAAGCATGTTTAGTCCTTGCAAATGGACTGGTTTTTGAGGGAAGGTCTTTTGGCGCAGAAGGAACTGTAATTGGCGAAACTGTTTTTACAACTGGAATGAACGGTTATTTGGAAACGCTTACAGATCCTAGTTATTATGGTCAAATTGTTACGCAAACATTTCCGCTAATTGGAAATTATGGCGACATAAAACAAGATTACGAAAGTTCAAAGTGTAATTTAAAAGGTTATATTGTTCGCGAATGGTGCGAAGAACCTTCCAACTTTCGCTGCAATGGCGATATTGATTCTTATTTAAAATCACAAAAAATTATTGGTCTTTATGATATTGATACTCGTCAACTTACAAAAATTTTGCGAGAAGTTGGCGTTATGAATGGAATGATTATTAGTGGCAATTCTAAAGAAGCAATAGAAGCGTTTGCCGCACTAAAAGACGAAAAGAAAAAATCTGCTCTTCTAGAAAAAATAAAATCTTATAAAATTGAAAAAGCTGTTGAATCTGTAACTGGAAGCGCAACTGGTGTGGAAGAACCTGCCGATGTTGTGTTTACAGAAAGTGCAAAATATAGATTTGTTCCGGTTACTGCGGATGGAACTAAAATTAACGACGAAAAAGAAGCAATGAAAGCGGGCAAAGGCAAAAAAGTTGTTCTTTGGGATTTTGGCGCAAAAGCAAATATTCGTCGTGAACTTTTAAAGCGCGGATTAGATGTTGTAACTGTTCCTTGTTCTTATACTGCGGAACAAATTATGGCGTTAAATCCAGATGGCGTTATGCTTAGTAATGGTCCTGGCGACCCTGCAGAAAATGTTACTATTATAGAAGAAATTAAGAAACTTACAAAAACCGGAGTTCCAATTTTTGGAATTTGTTTGGGACATCAACTTTTAGCGTTGGCAAATGGCGCAAAAACTATGAAGTTAAAATATGGTCATCGTGGAGCAAATCAACCGGTAAAGTATACGAAAACTGGGCGAGTTTATATTACTTCGCAAAATCACGGTTATGCCGTAAAGAACGATGTTTTGCCAGAAGGTACGATTGAAAGTTTTGTAAACACAAATGACGGAACTTGCGAAGGTTTAACTTATACAAAAATTCCAGCGTTTAGCGTGCAGTTTCACCCAGAAGCGTGTTCTGGTCCGCTAGATGCAAACTTTTTGTTTGATGAGTTTGTAAAGTTAATTAATAATCACGATTATTTTAAGAACTTTAAAGCTGAATATAAGCGAATTGATGCAATTTCTTATTTTACTTCAACAATAAAAGCAACAAAAGCAAAGGCGTAGAGGTTAGAAATGCCACTTAATAAAAACATTCATAAAGTAATGGTTATTGGTTCTGGTCCGATTATTATTGGTCAAGCGGCAGAATTTGATTATGCAGGAAGTCAGGCTTGCAAAGCATTAAAAGAGCAAGGTTTGGAAGTTGTTCTTGTAAATTCAAATCCGGCAACGTTAATGACTGACCACGCAATGGCCGACCATATTTATATTGAACCTTTAATTCCAGAAGTTATTCAACGAATTATAGAAAAAGAAAAACCAGATTCAATTCTTTCTTCGCTGGGCGGACAAACTGGGCTTACTTTGTGTATGGAATTGGCAAAGTCGGGATTTTTAAAAGAGCATAATGTTCGTCTTTTGGGCGCAAAACCAGAAACTATAGACAAAGCGGAAGACCGTCAAATGTTTAAGGATACAATGGAATCTATTGGTGAACCTTGTATTCCTTCTAAAGTTGTTACAGATTATGATTCTGCTTTGGATTTTGCTAAAAATGTAATTGGATTTCCAGTAATTATTAGACCTGCTTTTACTTTGGGCGGAACTGGTGGCGGAATTGCTAACAACGAAGAAGAATTTAACGAAATTGCGCATAATGGTTTACATCGTTCGCCAATTCATCAGATTTTGGTAGAAAAATGTATTTCTGGTTGGAAAGAAATTGAATTTGAAGTTGTGCGCGACCATAGCGGAAATGTTTTAACTGTTTGTTCAATGGAAAACTTTGATCCTGTTGGCGTTCATACAGGAGATTCTATTGTAATTGCGCCAACGGTTACGCTTAGCGATAAAGAATATCAAATGTTAAGAACAGCTTCGCTAAACATTATTTCTTCGCTTGGAATGGAAGGCGGTTGTAATTGCCAGTTTGCGTTGAATCCAGAAAGTTTTGAATATGCGGTTATAGAAGTAAATCCACGTGTTTCACGTTCTTCGGCGTTGGCTTCTAAGGCAACTGGTTACCCGATTGCAAAAATTGCTACTTTAATTGCGATTGGCTACAACTTGGACGAAATTCCTAATTCGGTAACAAAGAAAACTTCGGCTTGTTTTGAACCAGTTTTGGATTATGTTGTTGTAAAAATGCCAAAGTTCCCATTTGATAAGTTTGTTTATGCTTCGCGAAAGCTTGGAACGCAAATGAAAGCAACTGGCGAAGTTATGGCGATTGGTCGCACTTTTGAAGAAGCATTGATGAAAGCCGCTCGTGGCGCGGAAATTGGCGTTACTTCGCTAAATCTTAAAAAGTTTGCAGAAGAAAGCGATGAAAAAATAATTGAGCGAGTTGGCGAATGTACAGACCAGCGATTGTTTGCGGTTTTCCAAGCGTTAAAGCGCGGAATTATGACAGTTGCAGAAATTCATAAAGTTACAATGATTGATGAATGGTTTTTGAATAAACTGTTAAATCTTGTAGAAATGGAAGACACTTTTGAGCTTATAAAAGATGGCGCAGAAATTGAAAAGGGCAAAAAAGCGGAACTTACACAAGAAATTTATTTGGAAGCAAAAAAACTTGGTTATCCAGATAAAGTTATAGAAGAAATGACTGGAAGCAAGATAGAAGGTTCTTCTGGTGTAATCGAACATAATAAAGCGGAAAATTCTACTGCAAAAACTATAGAAAAGCAGGCTGAAAAACTAGAAAAATTACGCGCGCAAGGAAAAGTTGCGCATATTCCTGCAACTTATAAAATGGTAGATACTTGTGCAGGCGAATTTAATGCGGAAACTCCGTATTTTTACGCGGGCTACGACAAAGAAAACGAAGCAGAATTATTTTTGAATGAACTGCACGGAATAGCGAACGGGGGCGTTACGGGGAACTCCCCGTTAGAAGGGGTAGCGAGCAACGAAGTGCGAGCGGGGGGAAGACTTTCCCCATCAAATTCAAAAGGAACTATTGTTGTTCTTGGTTCTGGTCCTATTAGAATTGGTCAGGGAATTGAATTTGATTATGCAAGTGTTCAGTGTGTTTGGTCTTTAAAAAAGTTGGGCTACGAAGTTGCAATCGTAAATAATAATCCGGAAACGGTTTCTACAGATTTTGATACGGCTGACCGTTTGTATTTTGAACCGCTTACGCCAGAAGATGTTATGGGCGTAATTAACACGGAAAAACCGATTGGTGTTGTTGTTGCGTTTGGTGGCGGAACGGCAATTAAACTTGCAAAATTTTTAGATGCTCAGGGAATTAGAATTTTAGGAACTTCTGCAGATGCTATTGATTTGGCAGAAGACCGCGAACGTTTTGAAGAACTTTGTGCAAAATTGAATATTAACCGCCCGAAAGGTTTAACGGTTATGAACGAAGCGGAAGCGTTAGAAGCAACGGCAAAGCTTGGATATCCGGTTTTGTTGCGACCGTCGTATGTTCTTGGCGGACAAAATATGATTGTTGCTTTTAATGATGACGATGTTCGTGAATATATGAAAATTATTCTTGCGCAAGGAATAGAAAATCCGGTTTTAATTGACCAATATATGCAAGGAATTGAACTAGAAGTTGATGGAATTTGTGATGGCGAAGATGTTTTAATTCCTGGAATTATGGAACATATTGAACGAACTGGAATTCATTCTGGCGACAGTATTGCGGTTTACCCTAGTTGGAACTTGAACGATGTTTTGCGCGAAAAAATTATTAAGCAAAGTCGCGAACTTGCTATTGCGCTTGGAACAAAAGGTTTGGTTAATATTCAGTATCTTATTTATAATAACGATTTGTATATTATAGAAGTAAATCCACGTTCTTCGCGAACTGTTCCGTACATTTCTAAAGTAACTGGCGTTCCTATGGTTGATTTGGCTGTTCGCGCAATGTTGGGCGAAAAGTTAAAAGATTTAGGATATGGAACTGGTTTGTACAGAATTCCGCCGTATTTTGCGGTTAAAGTTCCTGTGTTCAGTTTTGAAAAATTGATGGACGTAGACACTCATCTTGGGCCAGAAATGAAATCTACTGGCGAAGTTTTGGGAATTGCGTCTACAATGGAAGAAGCGTTGTTCAAAGGTTTAATTGGTGCCGGTTACACTATGAAACGTTCTGGCGGAGTTTTATTTAGTGTGCGAAAAACTGACCGTTACGAAATTCCTGACCTTGCGCGAAAGTTTTACGATATGGGCTTTAAGCTTTACGCTACAGAAGGCAACGCAAAAACTTTGCAAGACTTTGGAATGGAAGTTCAGGTTGTAAATAAGATTCACGAAAATCCAGATGATAACCTTTTAACTTTGCTTGATTCTGGAAAAATTGATTATGTAATTTCTACTTCGGCAAAAGGACGAAACCCGCACGCGGATTCTGTTCGTATGCGACGACACGCTGTAGAGCGCGATATTCCTTGTTTAACGGCGATTGATACTGCGAATGCTTTGGCAAATTGTTTAATGAGTCATTATTCACCAGAAAATGTGGAACTTGTAGATATTAATGCGCTTAGAACTAGCAAAGAAACTGTTAAGTTTATGAAAATGCAGTCTACAGGAAACGACTTTATTATTATTAATACAGACGAGCAAGTTATTAATAATCCTGGTGGATTGGCAATTCGTTTGTGTAATCGTCGTTCTGGAATTGGTGCAGATTCTATTGTTCTTGTTAGTAAATCTGAAAAAGCGGACGCAAAAGCGAAATTCTTTAATCTTGATGGTTC
>CAZJOU010000146.1:0-5300 GCA_964547685.1 uncultured Treponema sp.
GGCGTTTGACTAGGTTTCGGAATCCTTCGTAATCAACAGATTCGTCTTCGTGCATAGGCGTTATTAACGCTGTCATCGAACCGCCAAATTTTGCCATAAGAGCCTCCAAAAATTTTTTTATTTACTGAAGTATTGCACTTTTATAGTAAAAATTCAATAAATCTGATATTCTTTCTTTATATCGAGGAAAAAATGGCTGGAAATACTTTTGGTTCAATTTTTAGAGTTACAACATTTGGCGAAAGCCACGGAGAAGCACTTGGCGTTGTTATTGACGGCTGCCCAGCGGGAACAAAAATTGATGTTCAAAAAATTCAAGATGCGTTAGATAAAAGAAAACCTGGAGCGGCAATAAACGGAATAAAAACTGCGGCAGTAACTTCTAGAAGCGAGCCAGATAAAGCCGAAATTCTTAGCGGAGTTTTTGAAGGAAAAGCCGAAGGAACTTCCATTGCAATTTTAATTAGAAATACAAGTCAACATTCACAAGATTATGGAAATTTAGTTACAACTTTTAGACCAGGACATGCTGATTTTTCTTATGATGCAAAATATGGTTTTCGCGATTATCGTGGCGGAGGTCGTTCTAGTGGGCGCGAAACTGCTGCACGAGTTGCAGCTGGCGCGGTTGCTGCACAAATTTTGGAACAAAACGCAATCTTTGCAAAAGCATATACAATAAAAGCGGCGGGAATAAAGGTGCAAAAAAGAAATCTTTTAGAAGTTGAACAAAATTCTTTGCGCGCGCCAGATAACGAAGCTGCAAAAAAAATGGAAGAAAAAATAGAAGAATTGCGTTCTAAATGCGACAGCGCAGGCGGAATTGTTGAATGTATTGTGCATGGCGTTCCGGCAGGACTTGGCGAACCAGTTTTTGACAAACTTGATGCGGAAATTGCAAAAGCAATGCTTTCTATTGGTGCAATAAAAGGAATTGAATTTGGTGCGGGATTTTTAGCGGCAGATTTAGTTGGTAGCGAAAATAATGACAAAATGCACGTAGAAAACGGAAAACCTGTTTTTGATTCAAATAATTCTGGTGGAATTTTAGGTGGAATTTCTAACGGAAACGAAATTATTTTTAGAGTTGCTGTAAAACCTGTTCCAAGTATTTTTCAAAAACAACAAACAATTTGCAAAAATGGCGAAAAATACGAAAATACAGAATTAGAAATAAAAGGTCGCCACGATGTTTGCCTTTGCCCAAGAATTGTTCCAGTTGTAGAAGCAATGACGAATATTGTTTTAGCCGATATGCTTTTAAGAAACAGATGTGCAAAAATATAACAAATAAAGACAACCGCGCAAAACTAATACGATATTCGCTATTTGGAGCGGCGGCCACCGTTGTTCTTGCTTTTTTAGTAACGGTTTGCGTTCGCGCTGTTACATTGCGAAAAGCTCCCGCTCCACAAGAACTTTCCGCAGAGCAAAAAGTTTCGCTTAATCTTGTTTTGGACAAAAATTATCCAGAACGAAAAAAATTACTTCACCCTTTACCATATTCTACAAAACCTGCGGCTTTAGATGTTTGGGCAAAATCTGCAATTATGGTGGACGTTTCTAATGGCTGTATTCTTTACGAAAAAAATGCAGACGAAGTTATTCCGCCAGCAAGTATGACAAAACTTTTTGTAATGTACGTAATTATGGAAGAAATAGAAAAAGGGAATGCCGCACTTAGCGACATTGTTCCGCTTCCGCCAGAAACTTGGGCAAAAAATCAACCGCCACATTCTTCGCTTATGTTTTTGGGAAAAAATCAAAAAGTAACGTTAGAAGAAGTTATTACGGGGCTAGATGTTTGTTCTGGAAACGACGCCGCAGTTGCTATTGCACTTTATCTTTTTGGAAATGTTGATTCTTTTGTTCAAAAAATTAACGATTTAGCCACCGAGTTTAACTTAGAAAATACGCATTTTTTTGATGCAAGCGGTTATAGCGAAAAAAATACAACAACTGCACGCGAAATGGCTTCTTTTGCAAGGCATTATATTGAACGATTCCCAGAAACTATTTACAAATTTCATTCTATTCCGGGCTTTAAATATCCAAAAGAAGAAAATCTTGCACCAGAAGATAAAATTCTTCCAACTAGATTTCAGGATTTTTCGCAAGGAATTCCAGAAAATATTTATATGCCAATTTATCAAAAAAATACGAATCCGTTGCTTGGAAAACTAGAAGGATGTGACGGCTTAAAAACTGGCTACATAGAAGAAAGTGGCTACAATCTTGCGTTAACCGTAAAGCGTGGCAACACAAGAATTCTTTCTGTAACAATGGGCGGGCCAGGAAATAGTCAAAACGAAGGACAAGCCGGAAGAGTTCACGATGGAACGGAAATTACAGAATGGGCTTACAAAACTTTTAAGGATTACGAAAATCCGTTAGTTTTGCGTTCTTACAATATTCCAGCTATTTATTCAAAATCGCAACGAATTAGCATTGTTCCAGCGTTTTCGCCAAAGTCGCTAAGCGTTCCTTTGGTTATAGCAAAAGAACCAGAAAATGCGCTTAAAGAAGTAAAAATAAATCTTGTTTTGCCAAAAGTTATAAAAGGAACGGTTGATTGCGGCCAAGTTTACGGAGAAATTCAATATTTAATGAATGGCTATGTTTTGCAAAAAATTCCGCTAGTTGCCGACCGAAACGTAAAACGCGCAAATTGGTGGATATGCGCCGCCGACTTTGTTGCGCAAATCGCGCTAAAATTGTAAGAGTCCAAATAGCGACTTTTAATTGATTCATCAAAATTGTCTGTGCTGCCTTCGGCAACCTACGGTGCCGCAGAAATCCGTTTTTGCTGCACACGGTGCAGGCTGCATAGGAAACCTATATAGCGGCTGCTTCGCAGCCCAGCCCTGCAAGTGTTCGCAAAAGCCGGTTTCTGCTCCGCACAGACAATTTTTATAGGTTTGTACTAAAAAGTCGACATTTGGGCTAATAAAGTCTTATAAAACTAAAGGATTTGCTGTTTTATTCCGATATTCAAAACGGAGCATTGTTATGAGTACAGTAAATATAGAAACGCTTAAGCCCGATATTACTTTTAAAAGCGATCTTATGCTTGACGAAAATTTTATTCTTCTTCCAGTTGCTGTTCCTGTTACAGAAGAACTTACAAAGGCGCTTAAAGAATGGAATTTTTCTGAATTTACGTGCGAAAAATCTGTAAGTCTTGGCGGCGACATGGGACTTCCTGTGCAAAAGCCTATTGACCCAGAAAAAGAAAAGGATAAAGAACAAATTGCTAAAATTCAGGCAGAAGAAAAAGTAAGAAATTCATTAAAACATGCTCTTGAACAAGCAAGTAACGGAAAATTTGCAAATACAGAACGTTCGCGCTTAGATTCCGTTCAGGCTGTTTACAACGAATATATGAATTACATAAACAATCTTTATACAAAATATGCAACAACAAAAAAAATTAGTTATCAGGAACTTTCTGATACTGTAAAAGATTTGTGCATTTTTATTAAAGATAACAAACGCTACGTTTTGCGAATTATGCCATCTGCAGAACAGCGAAGTAAAAACTTTTTGGTAATTCATTCAATGCGTTCTACAGTTCTTGCAGTTACACTTGGACTTGAACTTCATATTGCGCTTTCTAAACTTATTGAACTTGGAATAACTTGCATTTTGCACGAAATTGGAATGTTACGACTTCCGCCGCAACTTTATATGACAAACCGAAAACTTACTCCAAGCGAAAGATTACAAATTTCTACGCATCCTTTGCTTGGTTGCGCAATTTTAAAAGAATTGGAATTTCCGCTTAGCGTGCAACTTGGCGTTCTTGAACATCACGAAAAAGAAAACGGAAAAGGTTATCCGCAACATCTTACAGGCGCAAAAATTTCTACTTACGCAAAAATTATTGCAGTTGCTTGCTCTTTTGAAGCAATTACTGCGCCGCGTCAATATAAAAGTGCGCGTACAACTTTTGAAGCAATGATTGAAATGCTTAAAAACGAAAATCAGCAGTATGACCCAACTGTTATAAAAGCGCTACTTTTTAGTCTTTCTCTTTTTCCTATTGGTGCGTTTGTATATCTTCAAAATGGAAAAGTTGCTATTGTTTCCGATGTTTCGCCAAATAATCCAAAAAATCCAATTGTTCAACTTGTAAACGAACGCGAAGCAGACGGTTCGCCAAAAACAATACAAACAGACAACGGATTAAACAAAATTGTTCGCGTTTTAACAAAAGAAGAGCAAGCAGATGTGCAAAAAACGCTTGATATGCAGCAAAAAATTACATCGCAAGCGCAGGAACTTACAAATGCGTTAGAAACTGCTCAATCAAAAGAAAACAAAGAAAACGATGGATTTAGCGAAGTTGATTTAAGCGAATTTAACTAAAAAAAATCTGTCATGTGGTTATCTAAAAAAATCTGTCATGCCGAACTTGATTCGGCATCTAAAATAGATTTAACTAAAAAAAGAGCGTATTTTTTCTACATCAGCGTTAAATTTTTCGTCAATAACTGGCGGATGTTCGTTAAAATAAAGAATTTGCTCTAATTCTTCTTGCGACTGAACGCCCCAAAGTGGAATTACGTTTTCGTATTCGTGCAAAAATCCGTAGGCAAGCGGAATTGACGTAAGAAGTCCACCGCACAAAGGCTGCATTGCAATAAATCCAATATCATTTTCTTTGCAAAGTGCAACAAGTTGGCGCGTTTCGTCGGAACTTATCATACTAAACGGAAATTGAATTGTGTCGTAAAGTCCGCTAGAAATTGCTTTTTCGGCAATATCAAGTTCTTGTGTTGCAAGCCCAAAACTTTTAATTTTTCCGTTGCTTTTTAGCGTCTTAAATGCCGAATAAATTCCGTCTTTTCCGTTTTCCATTGGAATAAAAGAATCCGATTCGTATTGATATAAATCTATTGAATCTGTGTGCATTGTGTTCAAACTTGATTCAAAATCGCTTAAAACTTCGGCTTCGCTTTGTGCGCTTGTTTTTGTGGCAATCATTACAGAAGAGCGAATGTCGCCAAGCGCATCGCCCAAAAGTTTTTCGCAATCTGGCGTATTTCTTGAAGTGTCAAAAAAATTTATTCCTTGATTATACGCATTTCGCACAAGTTCTGCGGCTTTTTCTTCGTCGCCAATTTTAGAAAGCGACATTGCTCCCATTGCCACGCGCGAAATCATCAAGTTAGATTTTCCTAAACGAACGTATTCCACTCTGAAATTACCTCTTAGCAATACAATGCATAATTAACGGGGCGTTGCGGGGTGTCCCCGCTAGAAAGGGTAGGTTGCAACGAAGTGCAACCGAGGGGAAG
>CAZJOU010000147.1:0-5276 GCA_964547685.1 uncultured Treponema sp.
AAAGGAAACTTTGATAGAAGAAATTCGAGAGAAATTTCCAGAAGATAAAATCATTCTTTATATGCCGACTTTCAGAACAGCGGAATGGACAGGCGAAGTTTACAACCCTTTTGATAGAAAATATGTATTTGACTTGGACGAATTTTTGGGGGAACTGAAGCGTCATAAAAGTGTGCTTGTTTACAAGCCGCACTTTTCTGACGCACGCTTTATGCAAAACGTGCGTCAGAAAACCTCGGAAACGCTTTCACGTTTTATAACAGTGGGAGATTCTGACTATGACGAGCTTTATAACTTTGTTGGTCAGGTTGATGTGCTTATGACTGACTATTCAAGCATTTACTTTGACTTTATCGCGACAAAAAAGCCTGTGATTCTGCTTCCGTTCGACTACGAATATTACATAAAATACGCACGCGGTCATTACTTTGATTACTGGCAGAATATGGAAGGTGCAAAAGCAAAGAACTGGCAGGAGTTCTACAAGATTCTTGAAGAAAAATCGTATGAAGCGGTGAGCGAGGAAACTCGCAAGAAGTTTGCGGAATATGTGGATGGAAAAGCGTGTGAACGGTTATGGAATGCGATGGCGGAGAGTGAAAAATGATAGACACATCTTTAGTTGTAAATAAACATGATAAAGATTTCATAGAAGACGCAATCCGTTTGTATGAAAAAGGATTTTTCCGTGCGTCATATCTTATGGCTTGGCTTTGCGGCGTTGAGTCTTTTAGAAGCAAATTTAAGACAATGGCAGAAAAGGGGGATGATAAAAATATTTGGGAAAAAATAAAGTCTACAGAAAATAATCATCAATCTGCTGATAGGTTGATTGTTGAAAGTGCATTAGGGGCTAATTTTATTGATGATACAGAAAAGCAAAAACTTGAATATTTTTATAAAATGCGATGCGTTTATGGACATCCTTACGAGCAATCTCCAAACGCTGTTGATTGCGAGCATATCATTCAATCTGTTATAGATATTTCGCTTTCTAAAAAATTGCTGCTTGGAAAAACAAACATTGATTCTATTTTTAAGAAAATAACAGAAGAAGAGTCATTTTTAGAAAATGAAACAGAAAAATTAAAAATCTATTTTGCAGGACTTTTGGAGAGAATTGAACCAAGAAAATATTCTTATTTGCTCAAAATATTATCAGAGTATTATGAGCAGTGCGAAAAAGAAAATGAGGATAATTTTTCATTCAAAAGAATAAAATTCTTTGTTGAAGAGCTAGTTGAAAAGGTTGGTTTGCAAAAAATACTAGAAACTCCAGAGCAACAAGAAGATTTTGTATATAAAACAAAAAAAATTGCTCTTTTAGTTTTATCTCAACCAGATATTTTCGAGCATCTTGATGAACATATAAAAACTATTGTTTTTAACGAGTTAACATCAGCTAAAGATTCTAAAAAACTGGCCTTTTTAATGAATGACAAATTATTGTCTGAGTCTCAATCAAATGAAATTCAAGCTTTATTGGACAGTGAGAAGCTTAATTTGGAATTCTTCGATGCAAAATATATAATCAAAATTTTGATAAGCAAATTAGAAAGTCATGATTTTAATGAGCAGAATTCTGCTATTCGTACAATAAAATCGGCTAATGTTAAAGATACTTTAAAAAATTGTGATGAGGACGATTTAATCCTTTTAGGGCGGAACATACTGCAATCTGCAAATCACGAATCGTATTCTAATTATTACTCGGCATCTGCATATCAATTTTTATGCGATTCAGAGAAATTACAGAGTCAATATCCTTTTGAAATAGTGAAGGGAATTGTGGCTGAATGTTTTACAAATGAAAAGCAAAAAATAATTCGCCCAAAAATATTTCAAATTGAAGAAGTTGGAAAAATATTTGCACTTTATTCAGATAAAACTCAAAAGAAAATATGGGATTATGTTAACTCTTTGATTGATTTATATGATAGCTCTACGAATTGTAATTGGGATAGCATATGTTCCGATTCGCTGTTTTATCCGCTGGTGGAAAAGATAAGACAAAAGTAGAGGAGAAAGTAAAATACTATTTTGTGGTTTGACAAACTTGACTTTATAAATATATAGGAGATTTTTATGTCAGAAACAAGAGTTTCAGTGCCTGAAAAATTACAGGCTCAATTAAAATTTAATTGTCGTAATCGTTGTGCTATCTGTGCCATTATGAATGGCGATTTTAATGAAAAACATGGACAAATTGCCCATATAGATCATAATCATTCAAACAGTTTTGATTACAATAATCTTGTATGGCTTTGTTTAGAACATCATGATCAATATGATTCAAAGACCAGTCAAAGTAAAAATTACAGACCTGATGAAATTAGAATGTATAAAAATCAATTGGAAGCATATTATTCGAATTCCAAAAATAATGAACTTATTACTTATCTAACCAATATTATTCAACTAGTTAATGATGGTGATGGATATATGTTCGATTTTGATGCAATAGAAAAAATTGAAAATTTTGTAAGAGAAGTCGCGTATCCAGAAAAATATGGACTTTCTTCATATCAACAACAATTATTTACCATAAGCCGATTATTACAGAACATATTGAATATATTTAATCCTGCTTATTATCACACAAGTACAGGAGATTATAAACTTGTGTTTAATATCGGGAAAACTCCAGATGAAATACTAGAGAAAAACAAAAAGCAATATAGCAACTTTCTTTATGAACTTAATAAACAATATAAAAGTTTTATCAATTCTTATAATGGCATTTTATAAGGACTTCAGCTATGAAAATGTTAAGTAATCTGAATATGAATATCTCAAACTTTCTGCTGAAGAAAAAGAGTTTTATATGAAAAGCCTAACATACATTCTAAAAAAGCCAATTATTCCAAAAATTTCTCTTTCAAATTTTGCTCTAAATCTTTTTTTTATTAACTGCATATTCGATCCAGGAAATGCATTGTTTCATACAAAGCAAATAACTTTCTTTTTTGCTCTTGTAACAAACATAAAGAAGATGACTTGTAAAAATTATTTTCCGCTTTTCAATTTTCTGATTTTTTATGTTGCTTTTTTTGTAAGTGCAAGTTTGATGATGCTTCGCAATATAGATTATGACAGCAGTTTTGTAAATATGTATTCTACAACGTTTCTACTGCTTATTATTTTCTTTATAAATAACGACAAAATTGAAATACGTTATGGATTTAATGCAGTCTGTTTCGTAATAGCATTAATAACAATAATTTTGAGCTATATTATTATCAATATTCCTGCCCTAACTTTAGTTATTCTTGAAAACGAAAAATTAAACACCGTTTTTATGATTGCAGAACATAAGAAATTTCTTTGGTGGTGGTTTTCGAGTGTTTTTCATATGGCATCCCCAATATTAATAATTCAAGTTGCATTAAAATTTTACTTTTTCCTAAACACACATCAAAAAAGATTTTTATTCGCAACCATTTTTTATCTTGTTGCTATGTTCTTTACTGGAACTAGAGCAAATGTTTTTGCTGAAATTTTAGTTATAGGTTTGATTTATCTTTATTATTTGTTTTACAAAAAGAAAAAAATATATAGTGCCACATTTTTAAGTCTAATATTTATTGCTTTTGCATTCATCGGCACTTTTTTATTGCTTACAGTTAAGAACTCTTCTTCAAATATGAAGGATTTGCATATGGTTTCTTACAATGTTTTGTTTAGCGACAATCCATCATACATATTATTGGGGCAAGGTCCTGGAGCGTGGCTTTATGATTTTGGTTGGAAGAAATTATGTACTAACACAGAACTTTCTTATATGGAACTAATTAGAATGTTCGGTTTGTTTTTTACCATAGCAATAATGTGCTTATATGCCTATCCATTTTTACATTTTATACGAAATCAAAATCTTTTTTCTTTTTCAGTTTCTATCGCATATTTAGCATATTTGTTTATTGCAGGTACAAATCCTTTGTTGATTGGTCCGACAGGATTCATTGCTTTCTGGTATGTGAACTATTTATTAGAGAGAGGAGAGTCTTATGCTTGATATTTTAATGGCAACTTACAATGGCGAAAAATATGTTCATCAGCAAATAGAAAGTATCATAAACCAGAGTTATTCTGATTGGAATTTATATATTCACGATGACGGTTCTACAGATAAAACTGTTGAAGTTATAAAAAAGTTTAATGACAATCGTATTCATCTTGTTGAAGATAATATTCACTTTGGAAATTCTTCCTTGAACTTTTTGCATTTAGTAAAAACTTGTGCAACGAATGATTATTTTTTCTTTGCGGATCAAGATGATTTCTGGCTTCCAAACAAAATAGAAAAAACTTTGTCATTGATAAAACAGATTGAGAATGGCGATAAGTTAATTCCAGTTTGCGTTGGAACAGACTTGAAAGTTGTTGATTCAGAACTGAATACGATAAACGAATCTTTTTACAACTTGTCGAAAATGCTTTTAGATGCTGATTTCAATTCTCTTTTAATTGAAAATGATTTTACAGGCTGCACAATGTGCATGAACAAGGCTGTGATTTCGTATCTTGAAAAAATCGAAAAGCCTGATTTTGCAAAAATAATTCAGCACGACTGGATTATTGCCTTGATTTGTGCAGCGGACGGAAAAATTGCACAACTTGCAGAACCGACAATTCTTTATCGGCAGCATCAAAATAACGTTGTCGGTGCAAACGGATTTTCGGTTGGGAAAATATTTCAGTTTTCAACATTAAAAAACAGACTTATAAAAATCAAAAAGTTAAATAGCCAAATTTATATTCAGCTTGAGCTAGCAAAAAAACTGATTAATGATGAGAACAAAAAGAAACTGATTGATAAATATATTTCAAGCAAAGGTTTAAATCACAAATCAATCATTATAAAAAACAAAATTAATAGGAGCAAAACAGCAGCAAAAAGTTTTGTAAAACTGATGCTGTATTAAAAAAAATGTCTGCCGCCATCATTGTAACCTACAATCCAGACTTCTCAAAACTTCAAAAGTGCGTTTTCTCGCTTCTGCCGCAGGTCGAAAAAATCATCATCATAAAAAACAGTGCAGAAACATTGTCTTTTGAAAAACTTCCGCAAGAAAAAATATTTCAGATTCAGCTCGACAAAAACTACGGAATCGCTTACGCGCAGAACCGCGGGATAGAAAAAGCAATTTTGCTCGGCGCGGAATGGATTTTGCTTTCCGACCAGGACACTGTGTTTCCGAAAGATTATATTGAAAAGTTCAAGTTAAAAATTGAAAAATACGGAAAAGAAAAGATTTACGCTCCGAGTTTTTACA
>CAZJOU010000148.1:0-3596 GCA_964547685.1 uncultured Treponema sp.
TTCTTCTCCAGAAAATGGGAATTGAAACTTCCGGAAAGCACGCGGTTGTGATTGGCCGGAGCAACATCGTCGGAAAGCCGGTCGCGATTCTCCTTGCGCGCCGCGAGACAAACTGCACCGTTACAATCTGCCACACAGGAACAAAAAATCTCGCCGACTTTACGCGCCACGCGGACATAATCATTGTTGCTTCAGGCCATCCGCACACGCTTACAGCCGATATGGTCAAAGAAGGAGCAGTCGTGATTGACGTTGGCGTGAACCGCATTCCAGACGCGACCAAGAAAAAAGGCTACAGGCTGATTGGCGACTCGGACTTTGACACAATCAAGGAAAAAGCGAGCTACATCACTCCGGTTCCAGGCGGAGTCGGCCCAATGACAATAGCTATGTTAATGTATAATACACTCGAAGCTGCGGAAAACAAAGCGAAATAGGCGGTGGTTGAGCTTGTCGAAACCACTCACTTTATGGTGATTTCGATACGCTGCGCTACTCAATCACCACAATTTCCTCAAAAATATGATAGACATCCAGAACACAGCCGACACGCGGGAAGTTCCGCTGCAAAAGGTCGGCGTAAAAAATGTAAAATATCCTCTTCAAGTGCTCGACAAGGCGAACAAAAAACAGAACACAACTGCGAGCGTGAATCTTTTTGTGAACTTGCCGCACAATTTCAAAGGCACGCACATGAGCCGCTTTATCCAGGTTTTCCACAAGTACCACGAGGACATTTCGATGAACAACTTTCTCGAAATGCTCGAGGAAATCCGCACAAAACTCGACGCTGAGCGGGCTTTCGGGCGCGTCACGTTTCCGTACTTTATCGAAAAACTTTCGCCGGTCACAAAGTCGCCCGGAATGATGGAATACATTTGCACTTACGAGGGCGAAAGCTCAAAATCTGATAAAAATGAAAAGCCTGAGCAGAAGTTTTTTATTTCCGTCAAAGTTCCAATCGCGACGCTCTGCCCCTGCTCCAAAGCGATTTCTGACTACGGAGCGCACAACCAGAGGGGATTTGTAAAAGTCAAGCTTTTGTACTCAAAATTTTTCTGGATTGAAGACGTGATTTCGATGATTGAAAGCTGCGCCTCAACTCCGCTTTACTCAGTTTTAAAGCGCGTCGACGAGAAGTTTGTCACGGAGCACGCTTACGACAATCCGCGCTTTGTGGAAGACGTTGTTCGCGAAGTTTATCTCGGACTAAAAAAAATGGGCTTCAGCTGGTTCAGCGTAGAAGCGGAAACGGAGGAAAGCATCCACTTTCACAACGCTTACGCTTACACGGAGTTTGATTCAATGCAGAATGGAAAATTAAAAAACATAGAAGCGTTTGGAGAATAGATGACATATTACTTTGAGACTTACGGCTGTGAGATGAATATTGCGGAATCCGCCGCGGTTGAGCAGCTGTTTATAAGCCGCGGATGGACGCGCGCCAGCGAGCCTGAGCTTTCGGATATGGTCATAATCAACACATGCTCAGTGCGCGGCTCAGCGGAAAACCGCATATTCGGGCGGCTTGGATATTATTCTGGTGTAAAGAAAATCCGCCACAAGGAGAGCGGAGCAAAGACACGCCTTGAGGAAATGCAGAAAGCCGTAAGGTTTGTTGAGGAGAACGGCGTTGTTCCTTTCTATGTTGTCCTTATGGGCTGCATGGCGGAACGGCTTTTGGACACAGTGAAAAAAGACTACCCTGTGATAGATTTTGTTGTCGGCACGTTCGGCAAGAGCAAGTTCGGCGACATAATAACAGCCGCCGAGGAGCACAGGCAGGGATTTGAGATTGAGGAGGAAGGTGAGTACACATTCCCGAAAATCAGCTATGAGGAGCAGGCTTTCAGCACCTTTGTTCCGATAATGCACGGCTGCAATAACTTCTGCACTTACTGCATAGTCCCATTCGTGCGCGGACGGGAGGTGAGCAGACCGGCAGATCAGATTCTTGCAGAAATTGACTTCCTCTCATCACGCAACGTAAAGGAAATCACACTGCTCGGTCAGAATGTGAACGCATACAGGAGCAAAGACGGGCAGGCGGCAGGCGGCGAGCTTAACTTCCCTAAGCTCTTGAAAAAAATCAGCAGACACCTGGATGAGACAGACTCGTCAATCAAATGGATACGCTTTGAGTCCTCAAATCCAAACGACTTCAGTGACGAGCTTATAGAAACGATTGCAGGCGACAAGCATGTCTGCCACGGCTTTCATATCGCGGCCCAGCACGGCAACACAGAAATCCTGCGCAGAATGAACCGCAGGAACACGAGGGAGGACTTCCTTCTCCTTGTAAAGAAGCTGCGCGCGGCAATGCCGGACGTGGAGCTGGTGACAGATTTAATGGTCGGATTTCCAGGAGAGACAGAAGAGCAGTTTGAGGACGTGCTTACACTTATGGAAGAAATAAAATTTGAAAGTGCGTTCATGTACTATTATAATCCTAGAGAGGGAACTCCAGCCGCAAGCTTCCCTGACCAGGTTGACCTTGCGGTAAAGAAGGACAGGCTAAAGCGGGTGATAGACTTGCAGCTCAAGCACACAGCAGAGGTGATGCAAAGCCGGCTGGGGCGCACAATAGATGTTCTTGCGGACATAGTTAGCCGCGACAGCGCGGACGAGCTTTTGGGAAAGACAGAGCAGAACGAGCGTGTCGCGTTCAAGGCGGACAAGAAGCTGATAGGAACTTTCGTAAAAGTCCACCTCGACAGTCTGAGCGGCAATACGTTTAAAGGAACTCTGGTAGAGTGAGCCCAGTGCTATGGCGAGTTTGCGAATTTGTGAAGAATTTAATAATAGATCTACTTTCAATGTTTCTGAGGTAATTTGAAATTGAGACTAATAGTGAATAGTGAGGAGGGTTAAGAGAAATCATGCCGTTAAAACTTATCGGAACAATTATTCTTCTGGTCATTGTGACCATTTTCTGCGGGTTCAACCTTGATGAGGTGAACAGGTGCGACATCAGCGTTGTGTTCTATACTTTCCGCGATGTTCCGGTGTTTCTCACAGTGCTGGTCTCGTTCCTTGCCGGAATGCTTGTAATGAGCCCGTTCGCTCTCTTTAAGAAAAAGATGACAAAGGAGCAGATACAGGAGGCCGCGGACAGAAACAAGGTCCAAGAGCAGAAGACAGCGGAGCGCGCGGCGAAAAAGGCGGACAAGGCAAGGCGCCAGCAGGAGAAAACATCCTCCGCAGACGAGAAGACAGTCTTTGACCTGAAAATCCGCCGGCCTGTCTTTAAGGGCGAAAAGAAACGCCCCGCTCAAAAGGAAGTGAATGCGGTCCCTAAGGCCGTCGCGACGGAACAGTCAGAAAAAAAACAAGACGAAGGCAAGAGCGAATGATTAGCCATAGAATTGCGCTTGCCGCATTAATCGCTGTTATTCCTTCCGCGCTGTGTTTTTCTCTCACAGCGGCTCAGGCGGCGGACGAGGCGGCGAAGAAAAGCACCCTGGAAGAGAGCGTTTCATATCTTAAGAGCGCGCTTCCTGGAGCAGGGACAGCGGCGGACAGGCGCGCCATATATTCCTTTCTGGGCGCAGTACAGGAGCAGATGGGAAGCTACAAGGATGCGCTTGACTCCTACA
>CAZJOU010000148.1:3696-5214 GCA_964547685.1 uncultured Treponema sp.
CTGGGCGCAGTACAGGAGCAGATGGGAAGCTACAAGGATGCGCTTGACTCCTACACAAAGGCCGCGGCAATCGGGGCGGCGGATGCCGCGGGGATGCCAAAGAAGTCCAGCGAGCAGCTTGTGATAGACGCAGTTCGCTGCGCCTTAAGCTACGGAGACTGGCAGACAGCGCAGAGCTTTCTAAACTCAGCGGTCAGGGGCACAACAGACACCACAATCGCCGCATATATAAAGCTGTACGAGCAGTGGAGCATTCTCTGCAAGGCGGATAGTCTTGAGGCCACAAAGGAGGCGGTCGCCATGCTGAGCGCATATTCCGCGCTGGAGTCGATGAAGGCTGTCCGCCCCCAGATTCTCTTTACGCTGTGGCATATAACAGGCGAGCCTTCATACTCAGATGAGCTCAAGAAGTCATTTCCAAAGTCTCTAGAGACTGCGATAGTCAAAGGCGAGATTCAGACCCTGCCGGCGCCGTTCTGGTTCTTTGTTCCGCGCTCATCAACAGCTTCTCCTGAGGTAGAGAGCGCATCCACAACAGTGGGATCCGCCGCGACACAGGCGGCGCAAGTCCAGGCGGAGAAAAAGACGGCGCAGAAGAGCGGGCAGCAGGGAAAGATGCTCTATCTTCAGCTGGGGCTTTTCAAGAGCAAGGACAACGCGCAGGCTTACCTGGAGAAAGCGAAGAAAAAGGGCTTTGACGCGAGAGTCGAGAGCGAGGTCCGGCCAAGCGGAACAACATACTATCTTGTGGTCGTGGACGACAACAGGGAAGGCACAATGGCGTCAGAGCTGCGTGACGCGGGCTTTGACTGCTATCCGGTGTTCGAGTAAGCGATATGAAAGCCACATACAGCCGCTGCGTGATTGTCGGCGCGGCGAGAATCAAAGACTATGCGCGGGCTAGAAGCTTTCTTGAGTCCGGCGATTTCTATATATTCTGTGACGCGGGGATTCGCCATGAGGACGCCCTGGGTGTGAAGGCTAGCCTGATAGTCGGCGACTTTGACTCGCACAGAAAACCTAACAGGCCGGAGACTCAGATAATCACTTTGCCGCGCGCAAAGGACGACACAGATTCATTCTATGCTGTTAAAGAGGGGCTGAGACGCGGATTCAAGGATTTTCTGCTTCTAGGAGTTTTCGGACAGAGGCTTGACCACACATTTGTGAATATTTCAGCTCTTGTCTATCTCTACGAAAAAGGCGCGTCCGGTCTTGCAGTTGATGACTATTCAACTATGCGAATCGTAGGAAAAGAACCGGCATCGGTAACAGAGGGATGCGTGGTTTTCTCCCTTGTCCCTGTCTGCGGCAGGGCATCAGGAGTCACGATAACCGGAGCAAAGTTTCCGCTTGATGACGGCGAGGTGTCGGCGGACTATGTCTACACGACAAGCAACGAGGTTCTTCCGGGGCAGAGAGCGCGTGTCAGGGCAAGGGAAGGGCTTTTGCTTCTAATCGAGAATCTGTAGCACGCGCGCCGTTTTCTCCCAAAGTTGATGAGTCTAATGATTAGAC
>CAZJOU010000149.1:0-2172 GCA_964547685.1 uncultured Treponema sp.
CCACCAGCAGGACTTGTTCCAACTTGCGCAGAAGGCGGAACAATTTCGCCTTTAGCAGGAATTATCGGAAGTATTCAGGCAAACGAAGCGTTAAAACTGATTATTGGAATTGGCGAAAGTTTAAGCGGTCGCCTTCTTTCTATCGATACGCTTAATATTCGTTCTAAAATTGTTCCAGTTTATAAAAACGAAAGATGTCCGATTTGCGGAAAAAATCACACTTTAACAGAAGTAGAAGATTTTGATTACGAAGATTTTTGCGGACTTAAACAAGAAGAAAATGAAGAGCCTGTAGAAGGAATTGAACCAGAAGAACTTGTGAAACGTCTTAGTTCTGGAGATCCAATTACAATTATTGATGTTCGCGAACCGCACGAAAGGGCAATTCATAAGTTCAAAAATGCAATCGCAATTCCAATTGGTCAACTTGCTCGCAGGCAAAAGGAACTTAATCCAGATATTGATACGGTTTTTATTTGTAAAGAAGGGAAACGTAGCATTCTTGCAATAAAAACACTTAGGGAAGCAGGTTATAAAGGTCCAATGTACAACCTAAAAGGCGGATTTGACGCAGCAAACAAAATCATCTTCCCAGACGAAGGAGCATGGCTTTAGAAAATTAATAATTAATAATGAAGAATTGATAATTAAGATTTGGAACAGAAAAATCTCTTTGATATGAAAACGATTTTCATTTTCCATAATTATAAATTATGAATTATTAATTATACATTAATATTAAAGGAGGCCTTAATATGGCAACAGAAGAAACTAAAAATGAAGGGATTAATGCGCTTGGAGCAAAAGCGGCATATAATCTTGCTAACGTAACAAAAACAAAACCGCAATATGGTGCGCTTACACCAAAGTGGCTTACTCGTTTTTTGGAATTCAAAGGATTGGAAACTGGAATTTTCCGCGTAAACCGAGTTGTAGAAGGCGAAACTCCGCTTGATGTTCTTTGCTCGCAGACAAAAAAATCTGACATTATTCCAGACGGATATGTTGAATACGAAACAGAACCGCGCGAATACAAATTGAATTCAATTTCTACTATTATAAATGTAAACACCGCGATAGAAGACGTTTACAGTTCGCCTTATGACCAAGTTCAAGAACAGTTAGGACTTGCCATTGAATCTTTGCGCGAACGGCAGGAAAGCCAACTTATTAATAATGATGATTACGGACTTTTGAAAAACGTTGCAGATTCACAAAGGATTCAGACAAGAAACGGTGCGCCTACTCCAGATGATTTAGATGAACTTATTTCTAAAGTTTGGAAAGAACCAAGTTTCTTTTTGGCTCATCCGCGCGCAATTGCCGCTTTTGAACGCGAATGCACAAAACGTGGAGTTCCGCCTGTAGTTGTAAACATTTCTGGCGGCACATTCTTAACTTGGCGAGGAATTCCGCTTATTCCAACAGATAAACTTTTAGTTGACGGACTTAAAAATCCAAAAAGCCAGAGCGGAAAAACAAATATTCTTCTTTTAAGAACAGGCGAAGCAAAACGTGGCGTAATTGGACTTTTTCAGGCTGGACTTAAAAACGAACATTCACGCGGACTTTCTGTTCGATTCCGTGGAATTGATGACAAAGGCGTTGCTTCTTACCTTTTATCTTTGTATTGCTCCGCAGCAATTTTGGCAGATGATGCAATTGCGGCTCTCGAAGATGTTGAGGTAGGAGAATATTATGATTACGACTAGTCAAGAAAACCTGATTCAAAATGAAGATGGTTCGCTTGAAAAACTTGCTGGAGTTCCGTCGGCGAAAGAACTTTTAAGCATTGCAAACGAACTTTTTCCAGATTTAACAGAAAACGCAAAAATTTGGGGCGAACAAACAACTGGAGTTTCGCTAGAACCAGAAATTTGCGCAGGCGGCATAGATAAGTTTGTTAATAGTGGCGACACAGCGATTTTTTCACGTGCGGAAGAAAAGTGGAATAAATTTACGGAAAAGATTGTCGGGTCAAGCCCGACAATGACACAAGGGACAAATGCACAGACACAAGGTTCAAACGTGCTGTTTCAAGCGGCAAACGCAAATAGTTCTGTCATTCCCGTGCTTGACACGGGAATCTCTACAAACAATGTGATTACTCCGCTACGCTCCGTGCGCAAGCGGACGACAGGCTCAATCACCACACCTGTGAACACAATCACC
>CAZJOU010000149.1:2272-5204 GCA_964547685.1 uncultured Treponema sp.
TTACGCTCCTTACGTTGTTTCGCAAAAACAAGCGGCACAAAATGCTCGCCCGATTGACGCGCCTACTTCGCTGGGCGGAGACAGAGTTTTAAAATCTTCTGAAGTCGCAAAACCGCGCACAACAACGCGAAACGATTCAATCATTATTGGAAGCAAAACTTTAGCGCAAATTCGCGATGATTTTCCAATTCTTTCAGAAGAAATTCACGGAAATCCACTTGTTTGGCTTGATAACGGAGCCACAACGCAGCGACCACGAAAAGTTATTGACCGACTTACATATTATTACGAACACGAAAACTCTAACGTTCACCGAGGAGCGCACACTCTTGCCGCTCGTTCTACAGATGCTTACGAAAATGCAAGAAAAACTGTTCAGCATTTTATTGGCGCTTCTAGTGAAAATGAAATTGTTTTTGTGCGCGGAACAACAGAAGGAATTAACCTTGTTGCAAACGCTTATGTAAAGCCACTTCTTGAACCAGGCGATGAAATTATTGTTTCAATTCTTGAACATCACGCAAACATTGTTCCGTGGCAGTTAATTGCGGAAGAAACAGGAGCCGTAATAAAAGTAATTCCTTGCGACGAAAGCGGGCAGCTTATTTTAAGCGAATACGAAAAACTTTTTACAAAACGCACAAAGTTTGTTTCTGTAACGCACGTTTCTAACGTTTTGGGAACTGTAACGCCAGTAGAAGAACTTGTGCAAATTGCACACAGACACGGAGTTCGCATTTTAATAGACGGAGCGCAGTCAATTGCTCACATTCCAATTAACGTTTCTGCATTGGACTGCGACTTTTTTGTTTTTTCAGGACACAAAGTTTACGCTCCTACAGGAATTGGCGTTGTCTACGGAAAATCTGAACTTTTAGATGCGGCGCGTCCTTACCACGGCGGCGGAAATATGATTTTAGACGTTACTTTTGAACGCACAATCTATAATCCTGCACCGAATAAGTTTGAAGCAGGAACCGGAAGCATTGCAGACGCAGTTGGACTTGGAGCCGCGTTGGATTATCTTTCTGAAATTGGAATGCCGGCGGTAAATCAGTGGGAACACGAACTTTTGCAATATGCAATGAAAGAAATGCGAACTGTTCACGGACTTACTTTAATCGGAACGGCTGCAAACAAAGCAAGCGTTCTTTCGTTCAAACTAGACGGATATTCTGATGACGAAGTTGGCGCGCGACTTGATTCTTACGGAATTGCTGTAAGAACAGGACATCATTGCGCGCAACCAGTTTTAAGAAGATTCGATTACGAAGGTTCTGTGCGGCCAACGCTTGCGCTTTACAATTCGCCAGACGACATTGACAAATTGGTAAAAGTGCTAAAAACGTTCGCATAAGTCAATGAAGAATTAAGAATTATGAATAAAAAAGGGAAAAGCCTTTCCCTCGGACGCACTTCGTTGCGTCCTACCCTTTCTAGCGGGCTCAAACGCCGCCCGCAACGCCTGCTCAAGATTACACTAAATTTTAGTGGTAGAAAAATTCATAATTCAGCATTCGTATTTCCTAATTAATTAAAGAAGGCAATTATGGACGAAACTGTTGATTCTAGCGAGATAGAGAAACTTGAAAAATATATTTTACGCGATTTTGAAAACGGTCGGAACATTGACAAAATTAAACTGCACAATAAGCCAAATAAATCTGAAGTTTGGAGCATTACGCAAAAACTGATTCAGGTTGTTTATCCGGGATATTTTTTTGACGATGAAACTTCGCTAAAATTTTACAATCCTTCTAACAGCCTTGCTTTGCAGATTGAAGACATCTTTTTTAGGCTTAAAAATCAAGTTATGCTGGCGTTGGATTTTTGCAAGTATCGCGGAATTATGAGCGAAGAAGAACGTGACGAAGAAAGTTATATTATCTGCAAAGAATTTTTTTTAAGCATTCCAAAAATCCGCGAACATTTGGAAACCGACGTTTTTGCCGCTTTTGAAGGCGATCCTGCCGCTGGTTGCTACGAAGAAGTAATTCTTGCCTACCCCGGACTTATGGCTACAACCGTAAATCTTTTGGCACACGAACTTTACATGATGGACGTTCCTGTTATTCCGCGATTAATGGCAGAATTTGCTCATTCGCAAACTGGAATAGACATTCATCCGGGAGCAAAAATCGGAAAGCATTTTTTTATTGACCACGGAACTGGAATTGTAATTGGCGAAACTACAGAAATTGGCGAAAACGTAAAAATCTATCAAGGAGTTACGCTTGGCGCGCTTTCTACACGAGAAGGTCAAAAACTTGCAGGAAAAAAACGACATCCAACAATTGAAGACAACGTTACAATTTACGCAGGCGCTTCTATTTTAGGCGGACAAACTGTAATTGGGAAAAATGCGGTTATTGGCGCAAACGCATTTGTTACAAAATCTATTCCAGCGGACACTCGAGTTAGCATAAAAAATCAGGAACTTGAATACAAATCCAGCAACAAATCTGAACAATTAGATAATAGCGAAGAATGGTACTACATTATTTAAGTATGAAGTAAGATTGCCTCGTGCGTTCGCTTTGCTCACTATCTCGCAATGATGCTTTTTTTTTTCAATTTTTTTTAAAAAACATATTGACAACATTTCTCAATAAGAATATATTTTATACATAAACATACAAAACCTATTTGTTTAGTAGGTTTTATTTAATTTGGAGGTTCAAAATGAAATATTGTTGTTGTCTTTGTAGACATCTTTTAATTTACGATTGTAATGAACCTTGTAAAATCCTTGACTGACTAGAAAACTAGAGGCCTTGAACAGATTTTTAATGTTCAAGGTCTTTTTTTTTACTTAGCATTTTGGAGAACGAATGGCTAACGAAACAAAAACTTTTGAAGTTGTAAAAAAGCAGGATCAAACCGAAGCAATTCAAAAAATTCTTGAATTAATAAAAAGCACAAAATTCGGTTC
>CAZJOU010000150.1:0-5165 GCA_964547685.1 uncultured Treponema sp.
GTGACTCCTTATTTTTCGGCAATCACCTGCATAAATATTTTTTCACTTGTGATTCTTTTTGTCCTGATTTCCGGAAATTCTGTAATCAGCGCGCATCAAAAAATCAAATTCCAGACAACCGGCGCAATCGTTTTTGTCATCTGTGTTATGGAAGTTCTCACAATGATTTTCAACGACACTTCCGTCAAATTCAGATTTTTCCATATCGCTTCAAATTTTGTAGGCTTTTGCCTTACTCCGATCGTCTACGTCTCGCTCAGCAAGGCGCTTTTTCCGCACATCGGCGAAAAACGTTTTAAAATCAATCCAATCGCAGTTTTGTACGGAATTTATGCGCTGTGGCTTTTTGTCTCGCTGATTGCTTTTCCAAAACACAGCGTTTTTTATGTTGACGCGGAAAACCATTACTCGCGCTCTGGCGGATTTTTTGTCTACGTGGCTTTTTACTTGCTCGGACTTTTTTATTTTCTGGTCACAAACATCCGGCTTTCTGTGCGTTTCTGGAAAAACAACGGAATTGTCCTTTTGCTCAATTTTTTCCTTGTCTTTTTTGGAACGGCAGTTCAAATCATCTATCCAGAAATTCAAATCACCTGGATTTCAATAATCTTTTCAATTTTGATTTATTACATTTATCACACGACGCTTTTCCAGCAGCTTGACATTCAGACTTGCCTTTTGAACTACGGAAGTTTTCAGAAATGGCTTTGCCGGCAGAAAAAAGAGCGGTCCATCGTCGTCGCGGAAATCGACAACTTCGCGAAGCTCAAGCTGAATTATCCGCGGAAGGAAATCGACCGGATAATTGTGACGGTTTCAAAAATCTTCAACAAATTCTACAAGAAATACGGGCAATGCTACAGAATCGGGAACGAGGAATTTCTGGCGGCGATAAAAGACACTTCGCTTGATTTTGACGAGCTGAACCGCAAGTTTTTTGTTGAATTTGTAAAAGAAAGCTTTGGGTTTAAGGAAATGCCGCTCGTCGCGCTCGGCTACGCAAAAGTTACGGCGGATTCCGACTTGGACAAAATTTTGTCGCTCACAGACGTTAAAAAACGCAAATTCATAAAATTGCGTCCGGAATATCTGGGCTAGCGTCGCGCATTTTTATTCCGGCACAAAAATATATCCGCATTTGCTCACGGAAACTATGTGGCGCGGATTTTTTCTGTCGTCCTCAATAAGATTCCGAAGCGCGCGGATATTCACGTAAATGTTGCTTTCGAGAGTTTTTTCGTCCGGAATCGGCTCGTTCCAGACATTCTGATAAATCGACTCAAACGGCAGGATTTTGTTTGCGTTGCGGATAAAATAAAGCATCATATCAAACTGCTTTTTGCGCATCGGGATTTTCTTTCCGTTTTTAAAGACTGCAAGCGCGTCCAAATCAAGCTCAAAAATTCCATTTTTGTAATGATTTTCAATTGTGTTTTTGCTAAAGCCAATCAGCAAGTATTTTTCGAGCATCCGCTTTACGCGAAGAACCAGCTCTTCAATATAGAAAGGCTTGGAAATGTAGTCATCGCAGCCTTCACGGAATCCTTCAACTTTGCTTTTGTCCGTGTTTATCGAGGAGACAATCATAACTGGAAGAATTCTGTCCTGAAGCCGGATTGAGCGCAAAACCTTCATTCCGCCAATGTCGTCGCCGAGATTCAAATCCAGAATCACGAGGCTCACTAAATTTTTTGAAAGTTTTTTGAACGCTTCCTTCGCGTTGAAGCATTGAATCACATCAAATCCGTTTGCGGCAAGATTTTTGGCGATAAAATTGTTCAGCGGCTCAGAATCCTCGACAACCATTATGATTTCTTTTTCGTCCATTTAGCCAAGCCTCTTAAAAATCACAGTGAAAACGCTGCCGCTCACATCATCTTGATTTTCTGAATATTCAAGCCCAAGTCCATTCAGCTTGCAGATTTCACTCACAACGTAAAGCCCAAGCCCGACGGATTTCTCGTTTTTTGCGAGTTTTGAGCCAATCGCGGCGAACCGGTTAAAAAGGAGCGGCCGCTTTTCTTCTGGAATTCCTTCTCCGTCGTCAATCACGCGCAAAAAAATATTTTCGTCATTTTCATCAATTTTAACTTTTATGTTTCCTTTGCACAAAGTGTATTTGATTGCGTTGTCAACAAGGTTAGCATAAACGCCTTTCAAGCTGTTTTCATCACAAAAAACACACGGATTTTGAAGACTACATTCAAATTCAAAATTTTGATTTTTCCTCTTTGCCTTTTGAACTAAGAATTTGTTTTCTTCTGCAAGAAATTCTTTAAGATTTATGATTTTTGGATTCACAAGATAGCGTCCGTCGGAAATTCTGTAAGAATTCAAAACATTCTGAATGATGATGTTTATCTGAGCGGCACAATCGTAGAGATTTTGAATTTCAGGCAGGAGATTTTCGTTTGAGCTGATTTTTGCATTTTCCTGCATTTTTTGAATTTCGTTCAGCAAAACCGTGAGCGGCGTGTTCACGTTGTGAGTCACAAAATACAAGAAAGCGCTTTTTTCTTTCTCGCTTTTTAAAAGCTCCTGTTTTTCGAGCCAAAGTTTTCTGTGATTTTCAAGAATTTGAATCCGGGCAAGCACCGCAGAAATATCAACCGGACGCACAAGAAAATCGTTTATCTGGCCTTCGAAAATTTTTTCCGTAAGATATGAACTGTATTTGTCCACGAGCAGCAAAACCGGAAACTCAAGAAGCGCATATTTTTCACGGATTGCCTTGCAAAGAGAAAAAATCTCGTCATTTTCTGATTCCGGCGAGATTATCAGCATTTGGACGAGATTGTCTTCAATTGCAAAAAGCGTTTCCTCAAGATTTTCCAAAATCCGCACGAAAAATCCGTAAGTCTGCAAAACAAGCCGCAATGTCAAGTTGTAGGAATTTGCGCCGCCGAAAATTCCAATTGAAATTTCAGTTTCTATGTCTTTTTTTGTTGGAACATTCTGAACTAGCTGAAGCAAAATTTCTTTTTCCATCCGTCATCCTCTGCAAACTATATTTTAAGAAATGATATTGTATCAAAAAAACAGATTGAGCGAAGCCGACCATTCGTAAAAGTTTTTTGTATGATTGCGCAAAAATGAATATCCGCCTTTTAACGCCGCGTTTTTCGAGACTGAAAGACAGGATTCAATTCCAACTTTTGTGCGCGAATATTCTCTTTCAAAAACGTTCAGCATAAAATCCGCGTAGACTTTGCTTTTAAAAATATCATTTCCAAAAATCAAGCCAGTTTCTCCGCCTGCAAAAAGCTCTGTTCCATAGCTGTAAACTGGAGAAAAATAAGCGTCAGCTCCCGCAAGAGCGTAAAACTGAATTTTTGTTGCGGGCCGCACACTAAATCCGTACAAAGCCTTTAGCCGCCAGGCGAGATTTTCAGAGCCGTCTTTATCAAGATTTTTTTCAAGTCCTGTAAGAAGCTCGGACGCTCCGTTAAAGAAAAACAAATCGCTTGCCGGAAGCGAAATTATCGAAAGCAAATCCGCTTTTTCAAGATAAAACTCGTTTTTTGAAAAATTATAGCGCAAGTCAACCAAAGCAAAAGCCAGCTCAGAATTTTCAGAATATCCGGCAGAACGCTCAAGCATCTCATGCGCCGTGAGCCTGAAATTTGTTCCGGCAAATCCGCCTTTTTTGTCGAATCCGCCGCCAAAGCTGATTTTTTTAGAGCCGTGGGCAATCTCCGGATGAGAAGGAATTTTTAAATCCGGCAAAATCTGCTTGCCAAGCTTGCGCCTTGCGGACAAAACAGAAAGATAGCGCGGACGGTATTCATCTGGAGAAATCTTTTTTGAATGGAGAAGCGCGCCAAGATAATCCGAGCAAAGCTCCCAGATTGCAGCCTGCCTTTCCAAAGAAATGTCGTCAAAAGGAAAATCTTCCGCTTTTATTTTTCCAAAGCAAAGTTTTTTTACAAATCTCTGCTCTTTTTTTGTCAAGAATGTCTTTTTGCCTTCAATTTTTGAATAAACCGACGGACGATATTCAATTTTGTCTGCAAGTCCTGATTCATAAACAAGTTTCACAGTTTCAACCGGCTCGACAACGCCGCCAATCCGTTCTGTCACTTTTGATTCAGGACGAGCCGCTTCAATCAAAAAAAGCAAGTTGTAGGAGCAGTTTTCACCTGTAAAAAAATATCTTGAGTAGATTCCCGACAAGTCAAAAACGTGGCGCAAAAGTCTGTCTTTTTCATCATCAGTCAGATTCAGGCGGTATTCCCACATATCGCGCATATCCATATCAGAATACTGCTTGATTTTTTCATAATACGCCTCAAAACCATAATATCCGTGAAAGCCGCCAAAAAGCCCCAGAAGCGCATAAAGAGGACCGCCGCTTATGCTTGTGACCGCGCCATAATTTATTGAATTTGAAGTCAGCCGTGGGCGATTTTTTGATTCTACTAAAAGAAAAGTGTGGCCAAAAACCGAAGCCGGCCTTTTTAAGTAGCCAGCAGGAAAGACAAGATAAATATCGCCGGGATTCAGTTTTTCAAAAACTGCCTGATACGCAAAATCTCCGTCGTAAGGAAAGTCAGTTTTATCAAGTCCCAGTTTTTCGCAAATCCATCTGTAGCGGCCAGGGAAACGTTCAATCGCGTGTTTTTGATTTTCAGATTTTTCTTCAAAAAAAGCGTGAAGCGTTGCAACAAGCTCAGAGCGAGGATTGATTTTTCCGTTTTTCGCGCAAAAAAAGTTCGGGTCGTCAACAAGACTTTTATAACGTCCAAAAAATGCGGGCTTGTAATGAAGCAATGTGCGCCAGTAAGGTTCTTCCCAAAGTTTTAAAGATTCCGCTTTTTGAACCGCATTCTCTTCAACACTTTCAGAAAATGCCGGAAAAATAAGAAAGAAAGAGAAGACGGCTATGAAAAAACAAGGCACGAGCCGAAACCCGCGCCTTGTTCCAAAGGGAGAAAAAATCAACTTAGCTTACAAATGAATAAATCTTGTTTGCAACCTCTTCCGCAGAAACATCAGCAGAAGTGAAGATTTCATCAAAGTTGTCCTGGAGAGCCGCCTTGAAAGCGACCGAGTCAGAAACGTTGAGCATTGTTGAAAGAGTGTCGATGTACTCGCCCTCGCCTTTTGCAATGTCAGATGCAAGAGCGTCCATATTCTCAGCAACGAACTGGTTTGTCTCTGTCATA
>CAZJOU010000151.1:0-5075 GCA_964547685.1 uncultured Treponema sp.
GGAAAAATCAAAGAAATAATTTCTGTAAATCTTTCCGACCATCAAGACAGAACAAGCAGCGAATTTCAAGAAATCCGCTTAAAAATACTAAAAAGCCTTTTTGGAAGCAACGGCGATTTGGAATATTATATTTAAAATTTACAACAATCCGCCAAACTTAATGTTGTTTTGCTTACAAAAATCAACGTAACGCGCTTTATCGTTTTTTTCGCTAAATCCAGTTACGTAAAGCGCAGAATCGTCATTTTGTTCAGTTTTGGCTAAAATATTGTTTTTAAAAACCATTTCAAAAGCATGGCGCGTAACTCCATCGCGGCTATCAATTACTTTAATTGCACTTCCCGCCTCTTCTTTTATTTCTTCTGCCATATTTAAAAAATGTGTACAAGCAAGAACAATTACATCGCAATTTTTGCTCTTAAAAAAATCGCAATAAGGCTTACAAGCGTTAAGACGTTCTTTATGATTTGCAAAATAATATTTATGTTCAATAAAACTAATTAATTCAGGTGCCGCAAGCGAAAAAACTTCGCAATCTTCTGCAAAATCCGAAATAAGTTTTTTTGTATAAGGATGATTTACAGTTGCATTTGTTGCTAAAAGTCCAATTTTTTTTGTTGTAGAAATTTTTGCCGCAGGTTTTATCGCTGGAACAGTTCCAACAAAAATTGTATTTACAAATCTTTTTCTTAAATCTTCCAAAGCCGTTACAGAAATTGTGTTACAAGCAACAATAATTGCTTTTGGATTCCACTTAGAAACAATTTTTTCTACACATTCGCAAGAATCGTTAATAATTTCTTCTTTTGATTTTTCGCCATAAGGAAAATTTTTTGTATCTCCAACATAAATGCAAGACGCATTTGGACATCGTTCTTTTAAATAAGTAAGATAAGGAAGTCCGCCAGTTCCAGAATCCAAAAAAGCAAAATCAACGCTCATAGTTAATATAATAAAGATTTGACTAAACCCGCGCAATCCTTTAACATTTTTCTATGTTTTCATTAAACAAATGTCTTGTTCGTGCTTGCCACAACATTGCGGTTTCTACATTCAATCAAAATGGCGAAATTACAGAAGAAAAAAGTTACTGCATAGACCATTCGCCAAATCCTGGCAAAGTTCACCAAGATATTATAAATTACATAATGACTCACGAAAAAATAGTTGGACTTTGCGCAAACGGTTTAACTTTTTCTAACATTGATATTTCCGGAAAAAAATTTTATGGTTGCAATTTTCAACATTGCACTTTTACAAACGTTCATTCTAAAGGTTTGCGAAGCCGAATGAGTATGTTCGATTTTGCAGTTTTTACCGACTGCAACTTAATAGAAAGTAACATTCATTTTACATCTTTTTCTGGTTGCACTTTTTCTAGAACACTTTTTACTTCTAGCGAACTTTTAGAAAATAATTACAACGGAATAAATGCAGTTCAGTCTTCTTTTGACGATTCAGATTTGTACAGTTCAAGATTTATAAAATCTTCGCTTGTAAATATTTCGTTTAGAAACTGCAACATAAAAAAAGTTCTATTTATAGACACAAAGCAAGAAAATGTTTCTTTTAAAATGAGCAACACGCGCGAAGCAATTTTTGATTCAACAGGTAGCGAACTTTTTAAAGACGTTGCAGATTCTTCTACAGAAAATCCTGATATTGGAGCCGTTCTATGAAAATTTATTTTACGCTAAACATAGAAGGTTATTCAAACACATATATAATTGCAAACGAAAAAAATAACGAAGCAATTTTAGTTGACCCGGGAAAAGTTTCAGAAGAAATTATAAAAAAAATAGAAGAAAACAACTTAAAACTTGTTGCCGTTCTTATTACGCATAATCACGAAACTCATGTTCAAGGACTAAAAACGCTTTTAAAAATATATACTCCAAAAATATTTGGTGCAGATTTAGAAATTGCACTTGGAAAAACAAATATAATTACAGGCGATGGAACTATGAATTTAGCCGGCCTTTTAGTTCGTTATATGAATCTTCCGGGCCATTCTTCCGATTCTATGATTTACCAAATTGGAAACGCAATTTTTACAGGTGACACGCTTTCTGCCGGCATTCTTGGTAGCACAAATTCTAGTTATTCAAAACATCTTTTGCGTCGCAATGTAGAAGAAAAAATACTTTCCCAACAAGAAAACACAGTTTTGTTTCCCGGCCACGGTCCACCAACAACCGTAGCCGCCGAAAAAAAGTTCAACACAGATTTAGAATAAAATTTAGCTATTATCTTGTTATAAGCGCAACTCTGCCAGCCGCTAATCCCCAAGAATCAAACGCATAGGAATCTAAAATGCGGCAAGCGTCTTCGAAAGTTTGCGCATTCGTAGCCTTTACCCAATTACAAAGTTCATTTTGATAATTCATAACAGAACCGCGGTTTGCTACGTGAATAAAATATTGCGCAGTTCCGCTTAAAGGTTGTTGCATAAGATAAGCCATAAATTCGTTGTGCATTAAGTATTCATCGTTCTGGTCGTAACCTAAACCCGCTTGGCTTGCCCAATAACCTTTTATAAAAGCCATTGTATTTGAATCAACCGTGTAATAAACTGCCGCAACAACATTTCTAAACGCTTCGTTCGTAAAAAATATTCCGTGCCACGCTTCGTGCGCAGTAAGCGAACGTCGCAAATAATCTGGCGATTCGCGCGAAATAGAAATTATTGCTCCGTTTCCCGCTTTGTAAACAGAAGAATCTGGAATTATTATTTTATTTTTTATTAAAATATCTTTTAATAAATATTCTTTTTCCGAAAGTTTAAAATTTTCTTCTTCCGCCTTTGTAAAAAATGCAGCAAGACTTTCCGCTCTGTAATCGTGCGCATTGTAACCGTGCATACTTCCAAGTTCTTCATCTGTTAAAAGACGACCTCTAAATCCAACTTTTTCTACAAAATAAGCAAGTCGCCTAAAAAAATCATCTTGAACTTTATAATTTAAAGTATCAAAAATTAAAACTCCGGGAAATCTGTCCCATTCGTAAACTTCGTAGTCATTTGCTCTCCAAGTAGATTTTTTACTAGAAAGAATTAGCCCCGGATCTGTTTTTAAAGGAACAAGAACTTTATTTGATTCAGCAGGCAACAAAGATAAATCATTCGTTGTCATTAAAAGTTTAGAAACAAGATTTGCATTTTCCGAAATTTCATAAAAACTAAACGGACTAATCAAAGTAGCAGTTTGAACCGTCATTTCTTTTACGTCCGCTGTTCTTCTAATTGTAAGTTCGTCGCCACCAGCATTAATTTTTACGCAAAGTTGATTTTGTGCTGTTCCGTAATCTTCAGAAGGAAAGAACCCTATTTCTAATTTTGGCATAATTGAATAGCGCGTATTTTCTACAGGAAAAACCGATGCTGAACCAGAAAAATCAAAAGAAGAAATACTTCCCGCAAAACTTCCGCCATTAGAAGAAACTCCAAAAAACGGAATTTCTTTTGTAAAATCAAAACCAACTTTTGCTTTTTCTACAAGAAAATCAATAATTTTAATAGGATATTCTGAATAAACTACAAATCCTAGCGGAAGTTCTTCTTCTTTTAGATTTTTTTCCAAAGCAAGCGAAGAATCAAAAACAGAAAGTCCTTTTTCATTTTTTATAAAATTTCTAAGGTCGCAACCACAAAGAATTCGTTTAGACGAAGGAACAAATTTGTCTTTTTCCGAAAAATCGCTAGAATTTAAAAATCCAAAGTAAAAAAGTTTTTCGCTTTGCGTCGCCACATTAAACTTTTCGCCCTTTACATTTTTTACGCCAATTCGCACAGAAACGCCAACAGAACCAAAGTGATTATAATATTCTGTAAATATTTTTTGTTCATCTGGAGTAAATTTATAATATGCGTAGTCAGATTTTGCAATGCGCCCAGAAGTTGAATTTTTATTTAAGGCACGCATTTTCTGCGCAGGAATATTTGAATTTTCAAAAGAAACAGTTGCTTTTGAATACATATTTGTTGCATATCTAAAACAAAGAATTGCAACATCAAAAACTAAAAAAGCAAAAATACATACAAGAATAATTTTTTGTTTGCGTTCAAGTTTCATAATTTCATAACCTTTTTTAATTTTTAATAATTTATAGATTTTGGGAAATTTTGTTTTTCGTGTCATTCCCGTGCTTGACACGGGAATCTCCGAAAAGAAAAATTGTCAGTGCTTTCGCGGAAATCCGTTTTTGCTGCACACGGTGCAGGCTGCATAGGAAACCTATATAGCGGCTGCTTCGCAGCCCAGCCCTGCAAGTGTTCGCAAAAGCCGGTTTCCGCTACGCACTGTCAATTTTTATTGTTTTGCAAAAAATTGCAGAACGTAAATATTTCCCAAAATCTATAACTTTGTAAAAAAATTAAAATCTACTTAATACTACATTTTTTTTGCTAAAAATACTATATTTTTTACTATGACAAAAGCAATTCGACTTCAAAAAGATGACGAACTTTTAATTGTGCGCGAACAAAAACGCATTTTGCAAATATTAAATAATTCTTCGCAACAAAACATTGCATTTCCGTTTTTTCCTATTTTAGCGGAACTTAATTCGCCATATTTTAACGAAAAATCTATAACAGAATTAAAAAAAACGTTTAAGAGCGTAACAATAGAAAAAGCAATTATTTCCGAAAACAAAATTATTTTTCCTATAAACATTTTAATGAATGACTATTTTAGTTTTTCTTCGCAAATTGTAATTGGCACTTTACAAAAAGAACAAGAAAATTCGCAAAAAATTAACTTTGAAAACCAATTTCAAAAAAAATTACGAATCTTTCAATTAGCAGAAATAAAAAAAACAAATTTTACAACAGAATTCTGGAATTGCACTTGGATAAAACTATAGTCTTTTTTCGAAAATTAATGGTCAAATGTCAAGTTTTTTTTCGTAAACAGTAAAAAATGTACGTAGGCAAGGTTCCGATTTGAAAAACATCTGCACATACGAACGATGACGTCAGAGTTCGTGGCGTAGAGTGAGTAAACGACATTAAAGTAGAATATAAATCTAGTTTGGTGGTTTCGACATTGCTCAACCACCACAATTACACGAACGCG
>CAZJOU010000152.1:0-5069 GCA_964547685.1 uncultured Treponema sp.
AGTGGCAAGAATATTTTGGTGAAATAAAATATTACTGTTAATAATGAAAATGGAATTAAAAAGGAGCGAATGCGTTAGGGATTGTAAGGGCGGCGAAGCCGTTGCCGTAGGCAATGAAGGCGAAAGCCGTAACCCTGAAAAGCCCGACCAATTTGGTGGTTGAGCCTGTCGAAACTACCAAATTGGGAACGCCCAGAAAAAAATATGGCACAACTTACTTGCAAAAACCTGACGATTGGTTACGATTCTAAAATTATTTTGCGCGACCTTAATTTTTCGGTGAACAAGGGCGAATATCTTTGCATTCTTGGCGAAAATGGAAGCGGAAAAACTACGCTTATGAAAACGATTTTGCATCTTTTAAAGCCAATTTCTGGAACAATAGAAACTGGCGACGGACTTTTAAAAGATGAGATTGGGTATTTGCCTCAGCAAACGTTTGTTCAAAAGGATTTTCCAGCAAGCGTTTACGAAATTGTGCTTTCTGGTTGCCAAAGTCGTTGCGGCGCGCGTCCTTTTTACAACAAAGCAGAAAAGCAACTTGCGCGCGAAAATATGCAAAAAATGGGAATTGCGTCGCTTTCTAAACGTTGTTATCGCGAACTTTCTGGCGGTCAGCAGCAACGAGTTTTGCTTGCTCGCGCGCTTTGTGCAACTCAGAAAATGCTTTTGCTAGACGAACCAGTTAGCGCACTGGATCCGGTGGCTCAGGAAGAAATGTATTCGCTAATTTCGCAACTAAATAGCGAAGGAATTACAATTATAATGATAAGCCACGATGTAGAAGCCGCGCTTCGCTATGCAACAAATGTTTTGCACATTGGCGACGAAATATTTTTTGGCACAAAAGACGAGTTCGTTCACAAATCGCATTGCCCGGACTGCAATAATCAAATTAAGCGGATTTTTGGAAGAAGTTTGTGATAATGGGAAAAGAAATCTACGCTATAAGTTTTAGAAAAATTGAGATAAAATAGATATAATGCAGACTACAAAAATAAACAACCGCCGTTATCTCGGAAACAAATACAGAATTCTCACCTTTATCACAAAAACAATCGCAGAAAACTGTGGCGACTTCGAAACTTTCGCCGATATTTTCGCGGGAACCGGCGCGGTGGCTTCTGCATACACGGATAAAAAACTAATCACAAACGACATTCTCTACAGCAATTATCTTTGTCATTTAACTTGGTTTTTGAATCAGGATTTTGACGTGGCGAAAATCGAAAAATACATTGAATATTTCAACTCGCCTTTGCCTTTTGAACAAAACTATATGACGCAGAATTTCAGCGGAACTTATTTTTCTGGCAAAGTCTGCTCAAAGATTGGCTTTATCCGCGAGTTTATTGAAAACGAGTTTTTAGACAAAAAAATCAACGAAAAGGAAAGGGCAATTTTAATTACTTCGCTTTTGTACGGAATGGACAAGATTGCAAACACGTGCGGACATTATGATGCTTACAGGCAGAATGTTGAACTTACTGACGAAATTGTTTTCTCTCTTCCAGTTCCGTCAAAAAACTTGAAGCAGAATGAATGTTACAATGAGGACGCGAACGCACTTGCAAAAAAGATTTGTGCCGACGTTGTCTACATCGACCCGCCTTATAACTCGCGTCAGTACAGCGATGCTTACCATTTGATTGAAAATGTTGCACGCTGGCAGAAGCCGGAAGTTTTTGGTGTGGCGCGAAAAATGGACAGAACTGCGCTCAAAAGCAAATACTGCACACAAGACGCACCAAAAGTTTTTGCAGATTTGATTGAAAACATAAAGACAAAGTTCATTGTGGTTTCGTACAACAACATGGCGAAGAAAGGAAACGACCGCTCAAACGCTCGCATTTCAGACTCAGAGATTTTGCAAACTTTACAAAATAAAGGCGAAGTGAAAGTTTTTTCGCAAAGTCTAAAAGCGTTCACAACAGGAAAGAGCGAGCACTTGGATAACGAAGAGAGGCTTTTTGTCTGCAAATGCAAATGAACAAAAAACTTATTGCCTCGCCACTCAACTACACTGGCGGAAAATACAAACTTCTTCCTCAGATTCTGCCGTTGTTTCCAGCTAAAATAGAAACTTTTGTAGATTTGTTCTGCGGTGGCTGCAACGTTGGCGTGAATGTAAACGCAGAGAAAATCATCTGCAATGATTCCGACAAAAACTTAATCGGACTTTTCAAGTTCTTTCAGAAATCTGATTTTGCTGCACTAAAATCAAAAATCGACCAAATAATTCAAAAATACGGACTTTCAGAATCTTCAAAAAATCATTATTCGTTTTACAACTGCAACTCTTCAAGCGGACTAGGAAAATACAACAAGGAAAAATTCCTGAACTTGCGAAATGATTTCAACTCGCTTTCGAAAAATGACGAAAACTATTTTTTGTATCTTTATATTCTGATAATTTATTCGTTTAACAATCAAATTCGATTCAATTCTGACGGAAAGTTCAATCTTCCGGTTGGAAAGCGTGATTTCAATCTTCGGATGCAAAATAAACTGAAAAACTTTCTTGAAAATATTTCTGAAATTGATTTTACGAACAATGACTTTGCTTTTTTCAAAGCAGATGATTTTTCAGAAAATGATTTTTTCTATGCTGACCCGCCATATTTAATTACGACCGCAACTTACAATGAAAAAAACTGCTGGAATGAAACTGATGAAAAACGACTTCTTGTTTTTTTAGATTCACTTTCAAGAAAAAAAATAAAATTTGCACTTTCAAATGTATTGGTGGCAAACGGGAAGGAAAATGTGATTTTGCAAAAATGGCTTTGTCAAAACAAAAATTACATTTGCCATCATCTTGATTTTGATTACAAGAATTCAAACTATCATAAAAAGCAGACTTCGCAAAAGGCGGACGAAGTTTTAATTACAAATTATTAGGAGAAAACTATGGCAGAAGAAAATATCACTTTTAAATCATTTTATTACAGTTTGGGAACAACAAGTTTCCGTATGCAGAATTTCAACCAAAAGATTGAACAGCAGCTTGATTTGTTAAATCAGTTCTGGCAACTCCCCGCATATAAAGATGAAAAATGGGAAGGCAACGAGCCGCTTCAAGAAGCGTATTACAACTTTATAAAATCAAAAGGCTTTTTAAAAGAGGGCGACGCTCCGCGCAAGGCAAAAGACGCAAGACAAAAAACTTCCGGAATGCGTGACATCGGCTTGATTGACGATAACCGCCATTTAACTCAAGTCGGAAAAAGACTTCTTGAAATCGCAAAATCAAACGATTTTTCAAGCAACAATTTTTTGCAGATTCCAAAAGACAGTTTTGTTTATTTCGGGCAACTTCTAAAAACTTACGTTACAATCGACAAAGAAACTGGCGTTCGTCCGTTCATTTTGCTTGCCCGCCTGCTTAAAAAATTTGGATATTTGAGCAAAGAAGAATTTATGTTTCTTTTTCCGCTCTGCATAGATGAAAAATCAACTTCATTCATTGAAGACAAGCTTTCAGAATTCCGTGGAAAAAATGTAGCAATCGGCGAAATAATCACAGAAATTTTTATGCGGCAGGAAAACTACAAAAATGCACTCGATTATTTTCTTTCGGAAAAAACTGTAACCGAAGAAACGTTTTGCAAAGTCGGTTTGAACAGAAAAAGCAAGGATTATGACAGAGCGTATTTGCCTTTGTACAATGCCGTTAAAAAAGTTTATTTTGGTGATGACAAATCAGACGGAGCAATTTTGGAACTTTATGACTCTTCTGACATTGGAAATGTAAAAACTCACTGGCGGAAATTTTTATTCAAGACTTCTTCAAGTTCTTCCATAAAAAAATCTCCACGAAAACAACTGCAAGACACAAATATGTTTTCAAATCTTGAAGATGAGTCGGCACTTAAAACCGCATTTTTCAAGACAATGCACTTGATAAAAATTGAACGCACTCTTGAAGATTACTACGACTTGAACCGCCGTTACCTTAAAATTTCCGACACGCTTTTGTTTGCAGAGAGCCGAGTGAAATTTGATGTGATTCCAAAATATTATTTTTCACTTGTTGATGATGAGTTCTATAAACTTGCCTTTGAAAAATCAGAAAAACTTGCAGAACTTCAGTCGCTTGAAGAAATTTCGCCTTTCCTTAAACTCGATGAAGGAAAACTGCTCAAGGCAATCAACAAGGACAACAAGACTTCATTCAATCAGATTGGAGAAATCAAGAAGTTCGTTTCAGAGGAGCGGACAGAGCGTTTTAACCGCCTTATCGATGAAAAGTTTTCAGATTCACAGCTTATTTACATTTTACAATTAATCAGCAAGCGGGCTGACAAAGAAATTCAGGAGCTTGTGACAGACGATGCCGACGTTCCGACGATTTTTGAATATGTTTTGGGAATCGCCTGGTACAAAATTAGCGGACGAAAAGGCGACATTCTGTCATTTATGAATCTTTCGCTTGAAGCCGACTTGCTCCCGAAAACTCACGCTGGCGGCGGAGAGGCGGATTTGGTTTTTCAATATGAAGAAGAAAAGGGAAAATATCCAAGACATTCGCTTTTGATTGAGGCGACTTTGGCGGATTCCACAAACCAGAGGCGAATGGAAATGGAGCCGGTTTCTCGTCACTTGGGCGAATATATGCTTTCCCACAAAGGCATGGAATCTTACTGTGTTTTTATCACAAATTATCTTCACATAAATGTGATTTCAGATTTTAGAAACCGCAGAAAAATGGAATATTACGGCGGAAAAGACGGCGAGGAAGTCATAAACGGAATGATGATAACTCCGCTTGAAAATGAGCTACTCGTTGCAATTTTGCAGAAAGGCATAAAATATTCCGCGCTTTATAAATTGTTCCACGAAATGCAGAAAAGCCCGCTTGCCCCAAAAGAATGGTTCGAGGAGTTAAAATCAAAAGTTTTATCAATATAAAAAAATAATTAAGGACACAAAAAAAATGACAACACTTTTACAATATTTTCAATTTTCGTTTGTGCGCTACGCTTTTGTGGTTGGCGTGCTTATTTCGCTTTGCTCTTCGCTTTTGGGCGTAACTTTGGTTCTTAAAAGATTTAGTTTTATTGGCGACG
>CAZJOU010000153.1:0-1987 GCA_964547685.1 uncultured Treponema sp.
CCATTTGTTTCCAAGAGTTCAAAATACGATAACTCGCGGAAATTTTTCATAAGATTTTTCATCTTACCTCCGAAAAGTCTAGAAAATAGACTTTAAACTAAATTTTAGAACATTAATTTTAGAAAAGAGAAAATAAGACTCTTTAGTTATTTATAAAAACGAAATTAAGATAATAAAAAAATGTGATGAAAAAAAATGAAAATAAAACTCTCTTTCCAATCTAAAAACGTTCTATAGAGTAGGTTTTAAAAGTAATTTGAGTGTCATTATAGGGCTTGACCCGATAATCTTAAATCTTTACAAATTAAAAAAATTATAGATTGCCGTGTCAAGCACGGCAATGACATTTCGAAACTTTTGAAACAAACTCTATATTATATATAGTCGAAAAATGAAAAAAAATGAAGTAAATCACAAAAAAAAATGATTTTTTTTTAAGTAGATTGTCGGGTCAAGCCCGACAATGACAAGGCAAATCCACAATGACAAGACAAGTCCACAATGACAAGGCAAATCCACAATGCTAGGGCAATTTCTGCGATGTTTGCGTAGAAATTAATTATTACACTAAACTTAAATAAATTTGGTCTGCTAAGCCAAAACCTGCATTTTTTGTCATACTAGTTGCGTATTCGTCAAAAAGCATATCTTCGTACATTTGACCACCAAAGTTTTCGCCTCCAAGTGCAGATTTAGAAACTGTTTTTCGCATAGAAGAAATTACTTGCTTTACAAAGTAACTTTCTAATTCAAGAGACTTTTCGTAAAGTTTAGAAGTTTTATCTATTTTTTTACTTTGAACGTGGCTATTCGCTTGGTTTGCGGCTGCTCCAACTGGATTTGCAAGTTTATCTGCTTTGTTTTTAAATGCACCAGAAAAATCAGAAGAAATGTCACCGTTAAGTTTTCCTTCTGGAAGAATTTGACTTGATGAAACTGTAGATTTTTTTTCTTTTTTTGAAAATGAATTTATTAAATCTTGAAACTTAGATGTTTCTCCATTTGTTTTTGCAGATTCAAATGCGCTTTTTCCGTTTGTAATTGCACTAAATTGATTAGAAACTAAACCTACGTTCATCATTTTCTCCTAAAATATCATTATGTTGATTGCCACGCTACGCTCGCAATGACGAATAAATCGCTACGTTACGTCATTGCGAGGCAAAGCAAAAGCAATCTATTATCGTTTTAAGTTTACTGCTGTAGAAAGCATTGTGTCGCTTGTTTGTATTGCTTTGCTATTAAATTCGTAAGCACGCTGAGCAACAATCATTTGAACCATTTCGTTTACAACAGAAACATTAGACATTTCCAAAAACTTGTGTCTAGTATCGCCAAAACCTTCGTACCCCGGACGACCACCAAACGCTGCGCCAGAAGCATTTGTTTCTACAAACATATTGTCGCCTTCTGCTTGTAAACCAACAGAGTTTGGAAAGCGAAATAGTTCTAGTTGACCAACTTCTACAGGTTCGTTTCCGCCGTTTACTTTTACACTAACGCGTCCTGTTTGCGTAATGTTTAATGTAGAAACATCGTAACCTTCTGGAAGAATAAGTTCTGGTAAAACGCGGTTTCCGTTAGAAGTTACAAGTTGACCATTTGAATCAATTTTAAAAGAACCGTCGCGCGTATATGCGTAACTTCCATCGTATTTTTGAACGCGGAAAAAACCATCGCCAACAATAGCAACATCTGTGTCAACGCCAGTATTTTGCAAAGAACCTTGTTTCATAATTCGTTGCGTTGCAGCAAGTTTTACGCCAGAACCTTGTTGAATTCCTACTGGAGTTACTGTATCTTCTGTTGCTGGAGTTCCTGCTAGTTTTACATTTTGATAAATTAAATCTTCAAATTCTGCACGTTGTTGTTTATATCCTGTTGTATTTACGTTAGAAAGATTGTTAGAAATAACGTCCATATTTGACTGTTGTCCGTTCATTCCTGTTGCTGCTGTCCACAAACTTCTTACCATAAAAATCTCCTA
>CAZJOU010000153.1:2087-5065 GCA_964547685.1 uncultured Treponema sp.
CTATCTATTAAAAACTGCGGTTTTTGTCCACAATGTTCCCATCATACTGTCTTCGCTTGTAATTGTTTTTTGATTTGCTTCGTAAGCGCGGTTTACTTCTATCATTCTAACCATTTCGTTTACAACATTTACATTTGAAGTTTCCATATAACCTTGAAGAAATTTTGGTCGTTCTGAACCTTCTGCAATGTGCGCAGAACCTGCAATGTCATTTGTTGCATAAAGATTATTTCCAACTTTTTTAAGGTAACGTTCATTGTCAAAACGAACTAATTTTAATCTGTCTACTACTTCGTCTTGGTCTTGCAAAGAAATAATTCCATCTTCGTTTACTGTAAATTTATCGTTTTCTACGTGAATTATTCCTTTTTCACCAAGAACTGGATAACCATCTTTTGATAAAAGGATTCCTTCTTTTCCAATAATAAAGTTTCCGTCGCGAGTGTAACGTTCGCCAGCAGGAGTTTGAACTGCAAAAAAGCCTTTTCCGCCAAGCGCAATATCTGTATTTTGATCTGTTTGTCTAAATGAACCTTGTGAAAAATCTGTATAATTTTCGTTTGTTTCTACTCCAAGTCCAAGTTTACCAATTACTGGTGCCGCTTCTGCCGAACCAAATGGAGTTTCGTAAACGCCGTCTAAATTTGTGCGACGCAAAAGAAGTTCTGGAAATGATTTAGAAACTGTTATGTCTTTTTTATAGCCGGCAGTATCTACGTTTGCAAGATTATTAGAAATTGCGTCTAGTCTATTTTGCTGCGCATTCATTCCACTTGCACCAGTGTACCAACCTCGAATCATAAGTTACCTCCAAACGAGCAATAATTTTGGTTTAATAAAATTGCTTAAAAATTATTTACACTTACGCAGAAATCCGTTTTCTGCTCCGTGTAAATAATTTTTATACGATAGCAACTTTATTAAGACTAAAAAATTGCTCTTTCACTTAGATTATCGGAATAAGAAAATTGCGGTTTAGCGAAATCTGTTCTATAATGTAAAAGATGTTAAACGATAAGAACAAGCCACGCGTTGTTGCTTTAATTTTAGGTGGCGGAAAAGGTACAAGATTATATCCTCTTACAAAAGAACGAGCAAAACCTGCTGTTTCGTTCGGTGGAAAATATCGACTTGTAGATATTCCGCTTTCTAACTGCATTAACTCTGGCTATAAAAAAATTTATCTTTTAACTCAATTTAATTCTACTTCGCTACATATGCACATAACAAATTCGTATAATTTTGACCGATTTTCTTCTGGATTTGTAGAAATTTTAGCCGCAGAACAGACTTTGGAAAACAACAAATTTTACGAAGGAACAGCAGATTCGGTTAGAAAAAGTATGTCGCATTTTAAGGCACAAAATCCAACTCATTATATAATTCTTTCTGGCGACCAACTTTACAGAATGGATTTACGCGATTTTTTTTATTCACACGTTCTTTCTGGAGCAAGCATTTCTATTGCAACAACGCCAGTTACAAGAGCAGACGCAAGCCGATTTGGAATTGTAAAAACAGATGAAACTAATAGAATTACCGAATTTAAAGAAAAACCAAAGCCCGAAGAAGATATTTCTGATTGGAAAATTTCCGATGAATTAAAAGCTCAAACTCCAAATCCAGAAAAAGAATATTTAGCTTCTATGGGAATTTACATTTTTAATGCTTCTACACTAGAAACAGTTTTAAACGAAAGCGATTCAAAAGATTTTGGAAAAGAAGTAATTCCAAATTCAATAGGAAATTATATTGTAAACGCTTATGTTTTTAACGGATATTGGGAAGACATTGGAACAATAAAAAGTTTTTATGAAGCAAATATAAAACTTACAGACATTGACCCAGAATTTAATTTTTACGATGAAAATGAACCAATTTACACGCACATGCGAAATCTTCCTCCTTCTAAAATAAATGGCGCTTCTATTTATGCAACACTAACTTCTGAAGGTTGCGTTATTACAAATTGCAATATTACCCGTTCAATTATTGGTGTGCGTTCTATTATAGAAAATGGTTCAAATTTAAGCGGTGTAATAATGATGGGCGCGGATTTTTATCAAAACCCGGAAGAAAAAAAAGAAGATATAAAAAACGGAATTCCTACAATTGGAATTGGAAAAAATTGCTCTATAACGCGAACAATAATAGATAAAAATTCTAGAATTGGAAACAATGTAAGAATTAACGTAGACGGAAAAACTTACGAAAACGGCGACCACGGAAAGTTCTACAGTGCAGACGGAATTATCGTTATACGAAAAGGCGCAATAATTCCAGATGGAACAGTTATTTAGTTAGTAGGTCAAATGCAAAACTTTTAAGACATTTACATAAATTAAAAAATCAAGTAAATTTATAAAACATTTTTTATTTACAGAGTTTATAAATGCGATTTTCTAAAATTTTATTTGTTTTTATTTTTGCTGTTTTTGTGCAATCCGTGTTTTCGCAGGAAGCATTAAAATCCACTGAAGAAGAATATTACGATTTTTTAAGTTTGATTGGAATTACAGAACGACCAACTTTAAATTACAGAACATTAAGCGATTCCGAATGGAATATTAAAAGCGAAAGCAAAGACAAAAACACAGAAGAAAGCGTTTCGGAAGCAGTTTTAGAAAAAAGCGATAGCGACACTAATAACGAAAACGAACTTAGCGGCGAAACAAAAACTTTGGTTCATCCGTGGCAGAACAACAACTTAGGAACAAAGTTTACGCTTTGGGAAAAACAACAAAAAAGAGAAAACTGGTTTATGCGCGGAATAAACCAAGACATAAAACTAAAAATTTACGGACCAGAATGGTTTAACAGTTACAACACCGCCGCTCCCTACGGACAAAACGACGGCGCACTTTGGCAAGGCAAAGGCTACAACACAAGCCTAACCGCCGGCGCAAGATTAGAAGCATACGGATTTGAATTAACGGTAAAGCCACAGGTAAGTTTTAGCCAAAATTTGGAGTTTGATT
>CAZJOU010000154.1:0-5013 GCA_964547685.1 uncultured Treponema sp.
TTTTTAAATATAACATATTTTTTGTAAATATTTTAGTGATTTTGTGTGGGTTATAGATTTTGTGTTGATTTTATTTCGTGCGTTTGCAATTTAAAAATAAAATGAGCAAAAAAAAGGCTTCTAGCAATGAAGTGCATTTTACACTTTATATTTCACTAGAAGCCTTTTTTGTTTGATTTGATATTTTATTGTTTTAGCGTGTTTTACTCGCAATGAAACACGTTACCTTGAGTTTTTTTACAAATTCGTAACCAATCGTTCGACGCAAGTCTTCTTCAAGTTCGACTGGTGCTTTGAATTCGGTTTTCGGAACACGCGAGCTTTTGAAATATGTATTTTACATTCTACCATCCAAAAACTTTCCAGTTTCCTTATGGTTAAAATTGGGAATCATCCAGTTGAATAGGTCAATCAACTCTCCGCGAGTCCATTCGCCTTTCTTTCGCATTTCGGAAATTGTTTCTGTAAAATATGCAAGTTTCTGCTCATCAAAATCAACTTTATTTTTGATAATTCCAAGTGATTCAAACTTGTCCATAACAAGAGTCTCTTTGTCGGTGTAAAACTCTTCAAAATCTTTTTCGCCGGTTGTGTCGCTCTTGAAAAAATAGACTGGATATTTATGTTGCGCTTTTAACTCGCCTACTCTATGCCGTGCTTCATCTTCTGTAGCACATAGAACAGGCTCGTAACCAAGATTCGAAAGATATTTTTCTGCAATGCTGCTGAATGTTATAAGATTCAGGTCGTGGTCTAGTTTTGGAAAAAACACATCTCGGTTTTCTCCGAGCAAGCAGCTCATAAGGCAAAGCTCGCCCGCTTCTTTTGGAGTTACAAAATAACGGCGAACATCATTAGGAGCGGAAAGAGGCTGATTTTTTTCAAGTCTGCGGTTGAATCCGTAAAGTAGCGAACCGTCACTAAATGCGACATTAAGTAAGGATTAAATTCATAAATTAATTCAAAATTATAATAATAAATCAGTAAACTTCATTTTACGAATTTTTGATTCAAGCATTTTTGGTGTTTCATTTATTTTTGGAGATATTGGAGAAGAAACTGTTAAAATATCTGCTAATTCCTGACTATAACCACTTTCTTGCTCTGTATGTCGTACATACAAAGCATAATTTTTATTCTCTGGTGATTTATAATCAACTACATCATTTTTTGTCGAAGCATAAGCTATTCCATCAAAATTACTAAAATGTAATCGTATATATTGAAAAAATAATTGAGGAATCACATACTCAGGTTTAAATGGACTATTAGGATTTCTTACTTTTAATCCACAAGCAACTATTAGCGGATAGAATACTGTTAAACAATACTTACTTGAAAAATCTAACTTCCAACTTGGTAGTGATAAATCTATAAATTTTAAAGGTCGATTTTTATTACAATAACCTATACATGTATAATTATTTGAATTAATGTTTGTTTCATGTAGGGCTGTTTCCACAGAACCGGCAAGATATAATGATGGATACCCCAAAAGACTGAATCTATAACTAGCACATTGATCTCTCATTTGAAATGGAATATGAAATAAATCTTTAGCAACTTTTATATTTGGCTCATTTCTGACTCTAAAGAGTAGGACAGAATTCATCACTAGTTGTGGAAGTAAATATGTAAGATGGAAATCATTTTTAGTCATAACATTTTCCATACATTCAAAACCATCAAATAGTCTTCCAGCAAATTGAAATTGCAATGTTTCTAAAATCATATTACATATATCAGAAATTTCTTGCAGAATATTGAATTCTTTTTCTATTTTATCCTGAGAATTCTTATAAATAAAAACTTTCATAGTTTTATTTATCCAAACAAGTAAGTCCATTCCAAGATTTTTTACTTCAGAAATATACACTTTATAAAAATCAGAAAGAAATGATATAAGATCATCATTATTAGTATAATACTTTATAAAGGGAGGAGATAAAGTCTTATGAGAACTGTTTGCCAAACTATCAACAAGTTCATCAAAATATTTAAATTTTTTTTCAAAAAAATCCTGTATATTTTTATTTTCTTCTGTCATTAAATTTCACCAATAAAGTTCTATGAGTTTTCAATGATAATGAAGCTGAAATGTGCGCAGATGCAGTCTGATATCTGAAAGGGAATACTGCAGTAACTATGTTCGACAGCCTGCCGGAGTACAGGAAGATGTTCTGGCGCGACTAGCCGCTGTGGGTGCGTGGATATTATCTAGACACAGACAGACTGAATGAAGAGATTGTGAAGAATTACATAAAGAATTAAAAGGATACCGACAGAATCGGCAATTAAAAACAGCTAGGTAGGGCAAGTTACTGACGCAACTTTGCTATCACGGCAACGGAGCTCTTCCAGGGGGTCAAACATCAAGCCATCGGCTATGCCAGTGGTTATGACTTTAATTCATCTCGCTATTATCGAACAATTCTTCAATAAATCCAGCAAGTGAATATCTGTTTTTTATTTCTGGGACAATTTTTTCATAAGGATTTTTTATAAAGTTTTCATCAACAGTAGGATTATTTCTATCAATCACTAGAATGTTTTTAGGATTATAAAAATCATAGTTTTTAATATCTTCATTTGTTGTTATCAATTTTTTATCTAAACCTAATGTTTCAATTGTGCGCATTGTAAGTCCAGTTTGTTTTGGATGCTGGATATCAATAACAGCCCTGCTAGAAAGAAGTATATTTTTTACTTCATCAGATTTTTTAGGAATATAACTAAAATCTTTTTTGTCTATATGTTTTCCTAAATTATCCATTCTGTACTTGAAATAAAGAATTTTACTTGGGAAAAACATAAAAAAATATGTTTTTAATTTAACGCTTTCCGCCCAATTTTTTATTTTCTTCAATATAAAATAACGGTCACTATGAATTGTCCCGACAAAAGAAATATCATATTTGTTTTCTGAAATAGATTTAGCATTTTCTAAATCATAATCATCAATAAAAAATAATGGACGAAAAATTATTCCATACAATTTGCAATCATCTTTGTTGAATGAAAATTTTTTGTCAAAAAGCGGAATTAGCTTTTGCGTATGTGGTTTATTTTGAAGAGAATCCCACATATACAAAATAAAAATTGCATTGCTAAATTTTAACTTCATTTTTTTTAGCAATGCAATATTCACAGTTTCAGGGTTTATAAAGACAACATAATCATATTCATTGTCATTTTTTATAATATTGCTGTAATACTTATTTATTTTTCGATTGACAGGAAAAAGAAAGTGCATTCGGATAAATATTTTATCTAATGTAGTAGGATTTGCCCGCTCATCATATAAATCAACATCTGCCCCGAATTCTTTTATTTTATCTGCAATTTTTTTTTCATACCCAAAGAACTTGGGAACAATAAGCAATACTCTTTTTCCTGTTAAATTGCTCATTTATAAAGCCCCTTTGCTTTCATTTCATCAAGAGATTTCTTATACATATCTTTTTCGATTGGCTGAGTTAAAACCCAATCACAGAATTTTTTTAAGCCTTGCTCAAATGTATATTTTGGCTTGTAGCCTAAGATTTCTTTTGCTAGTGAAATATCCGCAAAGTTATGACGAATGTCGCCCAAACGGAAATTTCCGCTTACAGAGATTTTGCTGCTTGATTTGTAAAAATCTTTTAAAGTTTTAGCTACTGTTAGAACATCTACTGAAACGCCTGTTCCAACATTGAATGCTTTGTATGCACATTTTTCGTTTTCAATGGCAAGAATTGTTGCATCGGCAACATCGTCAATATAGACAAAATCGCGGCTCTCAGTTCCATCTTCAAAAATGTTTATATCATTGTTCTGGCGCAGACTGTTTGAAAATATTGAAAGAATTCCTGTGTAAGGATTTTTCAGGCTCTGTCCGGGTCCATAGACATTTTGGTATCTGAATGAAACAGATGGAATTCCAATTGCCTGGCACACGCAATGAACAAGTTCACCTTCAACTTGCTTTGTAATTCCATAGACAGAAGTTGGATGGATTTTTGAGTTTTCATCGGTTGCAATAAGCTTTACGTTTTCTCCACAGAAAGGACATTTAACGGCAAAATCGCCTTTGAGCATATCGCTTTCTTTTCGGGCAACAGGATAAACCACCCCGCATTTTTCACATTCATATTTTCCTTCGCCATAAATTGCGCGGGACTCTGCAACGATAACCTTTTTTACAGGCGTTTTTTTATTGGCAAGAATATCAAGAAGCAAAGCCGTTCCGCCGATGTTTGTTCCGCAGTATTTTTCAATTTCATACATTGACTGCCCTGTTCCTGTTTCCGCCGCAAGATGAATGACAGCATCGGAGTTAGAGAGCTGCTCTTCCATAAGCTTGCGGTCTGTAACAGAGCCTTTTATAAAATTCACCTTGTCTTTTATAGACAAATATAGCTGCGATTTTTCTGGATTTTCTCCGTGGATTTGCTTTTCAAGAGAATCAAGAACAGTAACTTCATAGCCTTGAGCAAGAAGTTTTAAAGCGACATTGGAGCCGATAAATCCAGCTCCGCCTGTAATGAGAATTCTTTTGTACTTCTCTGACATTTCGATACCTCGATATTTATTTGATTTTTATTTAGATACAACAAAAACAATCCCAATCGCACTATGCAATTAGGATTTTGACAGAGTCTTTCAGTTTTGTTTCTGTTGGGAAGGAATAGTTTATTTCGAAATTTCTATGAACATCGCTATAGGCTATAGGAATCTGATTTTATACAATTTGATAAACAGTTGAAATTTTTTGAAACATTGTTTCCAATGAAAATTGCTCAAGATTTTTTGGTATTACTGTTCGCGAATTTAACTCTGAAATTTTTTCTAATAAATTCGTTTTCGGATTTTCAAAATCAAACAAGAATTCCTCTGCATCCGCATCTTTTAAAATTTTTTTATAACTTGTATTTGTATTTGCAATTATATTTTTTCCTGATGAAAGACATTCTACTAAGGTAATTCCAAAACCTTCATATAACGATGGCATCATTATAAAATCACAGTGACTTA
>CAZJOU010000155.1:0-4987 GCA_964547685.1 uncultured Treponema sp.
TTGTAATTATTTGTTCAACTTTTTACTTTTTTTCCATTTATGCTATAATTTTCCTATGTACTTAGACGCAGACTACAAGCGGTTTTTATTGCCAAATACGAATAGGCGCGATTTTATTGTGGAATGGCTTGGAAAGCGGGGCGTTAAAGCGGTTGTTATGCCAATAGATGGGCACGAACATATTTACGTTGTTTTTCCTAAGGAAAATTATAGTCCGCTTTTTAAGATAAAAACTGTTATTGCACATTATGATATTTTTAGCGGAAGTCCTGGCGCAAACGATAATTCCTCGTCTGATTTTGCGCTTATGAATTGGGCGGTTAGGCTACAAAATAGCGGAATGCAACATAATGTAAGGCTTATTTTTACTGATGGCGAAGAAATTAGTTCTGGCGGTTCTGTTTGTGCGCAGGGTGCGTTTGCGCTTGCAAATGTTTTTAAGCGACTTAACATTGTAAATGATGATGTTTTTGTTTTTGACTGTGTTGGTCGTGGAACTGTTCCTGTTTTAGCAAAAAGTGTTTTACCACAAAAAGTTTCGGAAAAGTTTAAAAAAAGTTTTTTTAGTTTGGAAAATCGAATAGAAAGTATTTTAAGAAAAGCAAGTGGCGGAAAATTTGTAACGCTTCCTGTTTCGTATAGCGACAATGCTGGTTTTTTAGCAAATGGAATTGCGGCTGTTTGTGTAACAATGCTTCCTATAGAAGAAACAAATAAATATATGTACGATTTAATGCATTTTCCGGCTTTAGAAAATTTTGTTGTAAATCATAAGGTTAAAAACGAAAAAGAAAAACAAAAACTAGAAGAACTTTTGCCGGAAACTTGGAAAAAATTTCACACAAAGAACGACAATTTTGATTCCTTAAGCGAAGAAAGTTTTATTTTAATGGAAAAAATTCTTAATTTAATTGCACAAGAAAAAACTATTTGCGACTAAATATTTTATAATATGTAATATGCTAGCTATTTTTTTTCTGCCGACAGGACGTCGGCAAATAGCAAAGCAAGAATGCAAAGCATTTTTGGTAGTTAGATTTGACACGATGCCAAATCTAACGGGGATTTGCGGGCTAGTAAAAAAAAAATGCAACTTTTCTATTTTTATTTGGTCTAATTATTAGACGTTAAAAATAGGAGTTTTTTATGAAAAAAGTTATTCCAGTTTTTTTTGCAGCAGACGATAATTATGCACCATTTATTGCAGTTACGCTGGAATCTATTATAGAAAATGCAAGCAAGGAATACCAGTATAAATTTTATATTCTTACTACAAATATAAGCGAAAAATTTAAGGTAGGAATAGAAAAATATAATTCGGAAAACGTTTCTGTTGAATTTGTTTTTTTGGGCGACACAATTAAATCTGTAAAAGAAAAATTTGCAATTCGTGATTATTATTCTATGGCAACTTATTACAGATTTTTTATTGCAGATATGTTTCCTCAGTATAAAAAAGCACTTTATTTAGATTGCGACATTGCTGTTCTTGGCGACATTAGCGAACTTTTTAATACAAATGTACACGATTTTTATCTTGGCGCAATTCCAGACGAGTCGCTTTTTAAATACGAACCTTTCGGCGAATATGTAGAAAAAGCGCTTGGAGTTCCAAAAGCGGAATATTTTAACGCAGGAATTATGGTTATGAATTTGGCTGCGTTTAGAAAATACGATATTCTTTCGCAATTCATTGAGCTTATGAAAAAATACAAGTTTAGAGTTGCGCAAGATCAGGATTATTTAAATGTTATTTGTAAAAACAAAGTTAGATTTATAGAAACTGGTTGGAACAAAGGCGCAATTTATACTCCGGGATTTGATGATGAAACGTTAAAACTAGTTCATTACAACTTAAACAGAAAACCCTGGCATAAAACTGGCGTTAAATATGAAGAATATTTTTGGAAATATGCAGAAAAAACTGAATTTTCAAAGTTGATTCATCAAAAATTAGATTCTTATACAGATAAACAGCGCGCTTCTGACGATGCCGGATTAGAAAATCTTATAAAAATGTGTTCGCAAGAAGCGGCAAGCGAAAAAAATTATTATAATCTTTATGTTAAGAGATACGATATATGGAACAATCTACTGAAAGACTTAAAATCCTTAGTAAAATCGATGAGTACGAGCGTAACCAATGGTGGTCACGCGATGTTGAAGATGACCCGCAAACTGTTCCGCTAACTTTAGATAAAACCGACTATTTTTGCAAAAAATTTTCTACTAAGTTTTTAACGAAATTAGCAAATTTTTTGGGTCGGCGTTTTATAAATAGTTTAATAAAACATAAGGCTTTAATTATTAAAGAAGTTCGCGGACTTAGCGAAAATTATATTCCGCTAGAAAAAAGTGGCGCAATTATTACGTGTAATCATTTTAATCCTTTTGATAACTTTGCGGTTTACAAAGCAATAGAAGGGCACATAAAAAATAACGAACTTTACAAAATTATTCGCGAAGGAAATTATACGAACTTTCCAGGATTTTTTGGCTTTTTGTTTCATTACGCAAATACAATTCCGCTAAGTTCAAATCTTAGCTGCTTAAAAGAAATGCTTAAAGCGGTTTCGTATTATTTAAAGCGTGGCGAAAAAATTTTGGTTTACGCAGAACAAGGTTTGTGGTGGAATTATAAAAAACCGCGTCCGCTAACAAGTGGCGCGTTTCGCTTTGCCGCAGAAAATAATGTTCCAGTAATTCCAATGTTTATTACAATGGAAGATTCTAACATTTTGGATTCTAACGGATTTTTTGTTCAAGAATATACAATTAACATTTTGCCACCAATTTTTGCAGACAAGGAAAAATCTGTAAAGGCAAACACAGAAGAAATGAAAGCAAAAAATTACGAATTGTGGAAAAAAACATACGAAGATTTTTACGGAATTCCGCTAGAATATTTAAAATAGAAAACTTTAAGTTTTAATGTAACCCAATAAAAATTGGCTGCACGAAGTGAAAACCGGCTTTGCACACGTTTGTTGGTATGTGCGTTGAGCGTGAAACGCGAAACCGCACGGGTACCAACACCACGTGATGCAAAACGGATTTTCACGAAGTGCAGACAATTTTGATAGAACAAATAAAACTTAAAATTTTCTATAAATAAAGACAAGGACTGATATTATGCTTTTTTACATTATTTGCATTTTTGGTGGCGACGCTGCAATTATCTTGTTTAATATTTTTGTTTTTAAAGAACATTTTGAATCAAATTCGGCTTTTTCTAATAATTTTTTAATTATTGCAGGAATTTTACTAATTGTTACTCTTGTTGCACTCGACGGAATTTCTGCGTTTTTAATTCGCCGACTTCCAGAAAAATGGTTTTCGTACAAAGTTAATTTTTTTAAGGTTAGCAAAAAAGAATGTAAGTTTTACGAACACTTAGGAATAAAACATTGGAAAGACCATATTCTTGAACTTGGAATGTTTACCGCATTTAGCAAAAAACACGTTACAAATCCGGAAAGTCCTGAATATTTTGAACGCTTTATTTTGGAATCAAATTACGGTTCTGTAATTCATTTTGCGGGCATTTTTTTAGGATTTTTAATTTTGATTTTTTATCCGCGCGCTTTGCTTTTTTCTATGGCACTTCCCGCAGCAATTATAAACGCATTTATGAACATATTTCCCTTTATGATTTTACGCTACAACATTCCGCGCCTAGAACGAATGAGAGCAATTTTGGTAAAAAAAGCAATTCATAAGTCAAATATCAACTTTTAATTGATTCATCAAAATTGTCTGTGCTGCCGCAGAAATCCGTTTTTGCTCCGCACGGTTGAGGCTGTAAGGAACTTTATCTTACCGGTTGCTACGCAACCTCAGCCCTCAAAGTGCTCGCAAAAGCCGGTTTCTGCTCCGCACAGACAATTTTTATTGCTTTGTACTAAAAGTTGATATTTGAGTTATAAATTGCTTTGCTATGTAGTCGCAAAAAGTGCAAATATCGCTTGTTTTTGCGCCAACTGGCAGTTTTTTTTCTACTTCTGGAATTAGCGAAGAAAGCCCTTTTTCAAAGCAGATTTTTACAAGAGCGTTTTGTTTTGCGTTTTTAATAAGGTCGTTAAAAGAATCTTTTATTGTTCCAATAAAAAGCGCTTTATTTTCGTTAGAAAAACCGCAGCAAGGCGCAATGTTTCCATCTGGATGAACGTAAAAAATGTTTCCTGGTCCTTTACAAAAATCTTCTAAAAACCATTTTTTGCTTTTCCAAGCTAGCGGATTTTCACTTTGTAGCGAAGGCAAAAATCTAAAAATTCTAATAAAAACATCGTCGTTTTCTATTGCCATTTCGCCAGTTCCGTTTTGTTTTGTTTCTTCGTAAAAATCTGCGTTTAGTAGCGAACAAAGTTCTTTTAAGCATTTTACGTCTTCAGAAAGGCTAACATTTGTGTCTATTACAGATTGAATTTCTATAACTTCTGGATTTTGCCAAATTTTTTGCGCTTCGTTTATAAAATCCGCAATTTTCTTTGTGCTTTGACCATGAAATCTATCAAAACTAATTCCTATTTTTCCGTCAAAACCAGCGTTGTAAACTGCCTTTAATTTTTGTTCAAGTTCTTGTTTATTTTTCCACCAAACTGCATTTGTCATAATTCTGTCAAAAATCATTCCGTTATTAAAAGCAGCATTAACAACTTTGCACAAAAAATCTAAGTTCAAAAAAGGTTCTCCGCCAGAAAAACCAACTTTATTTACGTATGGAAGTCCGTCAGAAGCAATATTTTTTGCACAATCTTCTATAAAATTAACGGCATCGTTTGCATTTAGGTTACGCGCTTTTCTTGGCACAAAACAATGCGCACAATGCAAATTGCAAGCGTCGGTAAGCGCAAAAATAACTTCCGTAGGGAAAAAGCCTTTTTTGTGATTTTGATTTTGCACGTTTTGCATAAAAAAAGTTTAGCACAAATTAGTTTTATTCGCAAAAAAGCAAAGTTCACTATGATGATTTTTTATTGCTTTAAAA
>CAZJOU010000156.1:0-4923 GCA_964547685.1 uncultured Treponema sp.
GTAATGTTTATAACATAATATAAAAGTGATACCATAAACGAAACAGGTAAATTGTTCGTAACCGCCGATGTCAGAAGCCCGATTGCCCCTAAAAACATTGCATCGGCAATCGTACCGATAATAAGTGGAATGGTTATTTCACATCCGCAAAGAAACATAAGTAAAGCAAATGCGGATACTAATAAGACAATTCCTGTTATTGTATATGCAGCTCTTATCACATAGACATAAGTGCAATCAATATATTTTGATGAAACTGTATCCTTGATTTCATCGTCTTGTTCTGGCTGAAAAATTGGAACAAGCAGGATGATACCAATGATGGAAACAAGCATTTCAAGTGGAACCGCTGCGGCTTTACTATCCAGATTGGTTATTCCGAACAAAACAGGTGTCAGTAGCATTACGATAAACGAAAGCAAGAGCAATGGTATAAAATTATGCCGCAGATTTACCTTTGCGATTTGCCAAACTTGTAATGTGCATTTTGATTTTTCCATAGCCGTTAAATCTGCCCCTCCTTTTTTGTTCATAAATAATTACCGTAGCAAGGGTAAGCAATAATGCCACACCTGCCATAATCAATCTGTTTGCTAAGAGTGTCTGAAATTCATTTAGAAATGTCTGCGTGTTTTCCAAAGAATTATGGCGTGGTGTCAACTCAAATAATGTATGAATACCGCTTAACCGAGTAACACCCATATTTAGGTCTATAAACCACCATAAGCCTTGAATAGCAATGGCAATCGGTGTTCCAGTCAGTTCTGTGAAGAACATACCAACTGCTGTTGAAATCATAACGGATGGCATTAGCCAACCAATCGTATATTTCAATGGAGCAAAGTAATCAAGGCTCATTCCGCTATACTGTCCCCAAACAGAGATGTTAGAAATATAGGATAAAATAAGTGTTGGGAGAATTACTGCAATAATTATTGCAAAATATCTGCTAAAAATCAGCTTGAAAGAGGACACTTTTCTCGAATAAATAAGTCCATCCATTTTTGCTCGTCTATCCTTCATACAACTTGCAACGGCGATAAATACAGGAAGTATGGACAAAATAATACCTACATAGTCGCAAAACAGTCGGGCGTATGCTCCCGTAAACTTATCCTCACTTGCTATAAGATTGTAGCTATCAAGAGCTTCTTCATAAGTTACTGCTACATAACAGAATTTTAATAAGTTATTCTCCGAGTAATAAGACCCGCCACCAATTAAATCATCTGCTCGTTTCATATATTCCTTAAATTGGTTATAAGAGATACTTTCCAACAATGTGACTTCAATATCAGTTTCGTTTTGGCTAATATCTGTGTTTTTGCCGACAATAATCGAACCATCGTCCTGTTTGGTATAATTTTGATTTCCGTCCAGATTGATTTCCATTCTATCTTGACTATCCGAGCTTGCATCATAACCGAGCAAGTCATTGACAGAAACACCCGAAAGAGCGGATATGATTTCTGCCATTTTTTCACGGTCGGTATCATTCAATTTAACATTTTTATAAAAGCCAATGGGATATGCAGTATATTGATTTGCTGAAAATTCCTTATATAGCGAAGCAAATGCCGCAGGCATTATTACATCTGGAATTTCCTTTTGCTGTATGCCATAATCCTCACCCTGTTGTGGTGCTGTAATAATCTTATCGGAAAAATTCAACACATCTTGACTGATAGGCATTGCAAACAAAGCAACTAAAAGCACTGCAAATGTAATTGAGAAAACCGTTTTCTTCATTTCTTTTCCTAAAAGCATTATTCTTCACCTCCAGAAAGAATTGGAGCAGCACCATTATTCCAAAGGTACAACATATACGCATCCTCAATATTCGGTTCACAGTTTTCCGCATTTGAAACAACTACATCAGATACAAAGCGGATATAAGTTTTGTTTCCTTTTGAGTGCATACCGATAATATTATATTCCTTTTTCAATTTCGGAAGGTCACGCTTATCAACTGTCTTTGAAAAAACTTTGCCTTTTGCAGTATCAAGCAAATCCGCTACCGTTCCGCAATACAGGATACTTCCCTCATTTAAGATAGCTAACTTTTCACAAGTTGCTTCAATATCCCCAACAATATGAGTGGATAGAATAACAATTCTGTCTTCCGCTACGTCGCAAAGAAGATTGCGAAAGCGTATTCTTTCTTCTGGGTCAAGCCCAGCAGTAGGCTCATCAACAATTAAAACCTTTGGGTCATTCAGCAATGCCTGTGCAATTCCGAGCCTGCGTTTCATACCACCAGAAAGTGCCTTGACTTTCTTACCCTTGTGTTCTGTAAGATTGACTTTTGCGAGCAACAATTCAACACGCTCTTTGCGTTCTTTGGTGCTAATTCCAGAAAGTACACCTAAATAGTCCATAGCTTCGGCAACCGTCATCGTGGGATACATAGAAAAATCTTGTGGCAGATAACCGACAATTTTTCTGATTTCTTTTGCGTTTTCTATCGGTACTCCACAAACGGATATACTTCCGCTTTGTTTCTGAAGTAGAGTAGCAAGGGTTTTCATCAAAGTTGTTTTTCCTGCTCCGTTTCTTCCGAGCAAGCCGAACATTCCCTGTTCAATCGTAAGGCTAACATTTGACAATGCCTGCTTTTTCTTTCCGTAAAACTTGTTTAATTCCTTAATTTCTATACAATTTTCCATTGTCACAAGCTCCTTTCAAAGATGTGTTCCATCTTGTAAGAGCTATCATACAGGGTAATTTTCAACTTTTTATCTACAAAACAAAACTTCTTGCCATTTCTGACAAGAAGCCTGTTTCTTATATTCTAAATGCTGCAATGATTTTAGCACCGTTTTCATTTGATAGTTGCAGATACCCGCCGTGTTTTTCACAAAGTGTTTTGCAAATATTTAATCCCATTCCGAAATGTTCATTGTTCGGCTCGTTTTCTGATTTGTAAAATGGTTTCATTGCATTTAATAAATCTTTCGTAGTAAATCCATCTCCGTCATCAACAACCGTCAACAGTAATACATCATCTCTCTTATCAAGAGAAACCTCAATTTTGCTTTTGGCATATCGTATAGCGTTGGATAACAGATTTTCATATACCTGCATTACAATCGCCGCATCTATCTTAATACCGTCGGTATCAGATATATTTTGAGATAAGGCAAATCCTTTATCCTTGCAAACAGTTATACCTGTCGTACGCATCTGCTGCCCAATTTCTTTAACATCTACCCAATCCCTTTTGATTTCAACATCCTCCAAACGCTGTAAATCATTCATTGTGTTGACATAGGTTTCAAGTCTGATAATATGACGTTTCATCATTTCTGCGGTTTCAATAATTTTTTCTTCGGACATTTTAGGTGCATATTGGCTAAGAATTTCGCTTTGACCTTTCAGCACCGTAAGAGGTGTCCTTAAATCGTGAGAGAACGCTGCGTTTAAGCGTTTTCGTTCCTCAACCTGCCGCCACATTTCTATATTGTTCTCTTTTAGAGCAACACGCATTTTTTCAAAAGATAAGCACAATTTTCCAAGTTCATTATCTTTATCATAAGCAACACTAAAATCAAGATTGTTCTCCGCAATATTGTCGGCGGCATTATTCAAAATCATCAACGGTCTGTATAGCTGCCTTTTATAGAACAATACGCTTGTAAGTATGATAAATGCAATAAAACAAATAGGATAAACACCTACGCTTAAAATGCCCAATGTTTTATAAGCAATGTGTTCTGTGGGTGTCAGAAATTCGGTTATATCTTCAGTTCGAAGCTGCACATTGTAGTTTCCGTTTTCGCCTATATTTATTTCGTGGCTGTATTGATATTGGTATTGTTCGGATATTTTTGTTTGTCCAGATAGGCATAAATCCGATAGTATCAATGACAATGCTAATGCGGCAAGGATACATCCGACCATATACTGTGAAAATGTTGTTTTCAGCGACTTGTTTCTAAATTTTTCTGTTATTTTACCCATTTATATCCCACACCCCAAACTGTTTCAATATATGGTTTCATATCCGCTTTTGCAAATTTAGAACGAATGCGTCTGATATGTTCCGCTATAACTGAACTGTCTCCTTCGCTGTCATAATCCCACACAAGTTCATATATTCGTTCCTTGCTAAAGACCTGACCGATGTGTTGCGATAAGAGTTCTATAATGTCAAATTCTTTTTTTGCAAGGGAAATCTGTGTTCCATTATAGTACAGGCTTCTCTCTGTATAATCTATCGCCAATTTATCGTCAAACCTAACTTTCGCAGACTCTCTTTGTCGGCGTTCACGCCTTAAATGAGCAGACACCCTTGCTCCAAGTTCATCTATTGAAAAAGGTTTTACAATATAGTCATCTGCTCCGATACCAAAGCCTTTTATTTTGTCGCTATCCTCAATCCTTGCAGTTAAAAACAGAATAGGACAGGACACAAAATCCCGTATCTGCATACATACTTCCATTCCGTCAATATCGGGCATATTTATATCCAGCAGAATAATATCTGGTTGTTTCTCTGCTTTTTGAATTGCCTCCAAGCCATTAACCGCTGTTAAAGTATCATAGCCATTCAATTCAAAATAGTTTTTCAGCATAGAAACAATATCTGCTTCATCATCAACAATTAAAATTTTATCTCTCATAAAACGCACCTCCATAGGGTAGCATATCGCAAATTTATCAATTATTTATCAACTTTTCTTGCATCGGCAGGTTTATTTGCGTCTTTTGGAATAAGCCAAACACGGTTAACATTCAATGCTCCGTCAATACGGTTTTCTTTACAGAGCCGTTGTACCCACCGTAGCGATACATTCCATTTATCAGCAGCTTCCTGTGCAGTCATATATTCAAACATTTTCAACCTCCAAAATGTACTGTATCTATTATAGCCGTTTGAACGAACTGTATCAAGTGTGCAAATATGAACTTTTATACCTCGCA
>CAZJOU010000157.1:0-4835 GCA_964547685.1 uncultured Treponema sp.
TGATTTTAATATATCGTTCCAAATTTTTTGAAGTCTTAAATGTTAGTGTAGTTCCTCCAAAAGAAAACATTGAATATCCGTCTTTGCTTGTTAAAATTGCAGTTTTGTTGTTTGACATAAAATCACCTTACTAAAAATATAATCCACAAAAATTACACCGTCAAGAAAGTGCGTGTGGCAACAATTTCGTTAGCAATTATTTCGTTTCTCCTAGAATTTCACAAAGTTAACTCACGGAATTTAGCAAAGTTCACTAACTTTTAATGCGAAGAAAATGAATTTACAATTTAAGAAACTAATTTTCATAAAAGGAGCGAAAACTTATGAAAAAATCGATTGATGTGATTGTTGCGGTTTTAGCGGCAAGTTTTATTTTTGCATTTGCTTCGTGCAATACAGAAACCGAAACAGAAACAAAATACGTTGCAGAGCCAACTTACCTTACTGCAACAACAAGCGATGCCACAACAATTAGGCACTACACTAGCACAAGCACAACACAAAATTCTTTTTCTTTTTCTCTTAAAGAAACAGAATACAAAGATGTTCCAAGTGGAACTGCACTTTCTGACATTGCAAAAGACTACACGCATTTTCACGCAGTTGGCTTAAAGCATTCCGAAGAAAACCCGCAGGTTATAAATGTGTATTATACTTATGATTTTGTAACAGTAACGTTTGACTATAACGGTGGAACTTCTGGAACAACAGGAGATGCGACAACTTATTCGTTTATTGATTATTATAATGCTAATTTGACTGCTCCAGAAAATCCAACTAAAGAAGGTTATCACTTTGACTATTGGACAGTTGACGATGAAGAAACAGAAGTTTCGACAAGATTTACAGAAGTAACATACAAAGCACACTGGCATAAAATTGTAAATTACACAGTTACTTATACAACAGAACATGGTGAAAATGGAAGTTTTACTTGGCCTTGCCATACTCCGCTTTCAAAGAAACTTGATGCTGTAACGGAAGGCGAAACTACTTATTATTTTAGTGCTTGGTATTCTGATTCTGAATTTACAACACGACTTTCTAGCAAAATTCTTACAGCAGATGTTAATGCTTATGCAGAATGGAGTACAGAAGATATTCCAGACGGATTTGTAAAAATTACAGGATCGACAGTGTCAAACAGTATTGGTTCTGGTTCTTTCAAAGATGCCGGAACAACATCCGTAACAGTAGACTCATTTTACATTGCGGAAACAGAACTTACTTATGCAGACTGGTATAATGTTTACCAGTGGGCAATAAAAAATGGTTACACATTTTTCAACGCAGGACGCGAAGGAAATGATGGTATAGACGGCGCAGAACCTACAACAGACAATACAGAGCCAGTAACTTACATTACGTGGTTAGATGCAATCGTATGGTGCAATGCCGCAAGTGAAAGTGAAGGTCTAACTCCTGTTTACCAAGTAAGCAGCAGTGATAGCACACCAATTCGTGTTCTTAGAAATTATACTACTGAATATTATGAGAATCTTTATGTGAATACAAGTGCAAATGGCTACAGATTGCCAACTGCAGCAGAATGGGAATTTGCAGCACGAGGTGGCGACCCAAGTGCAACTGCTTGGTCTTATAGTTATGCAGGAACTAACAGTTCAACTGATTTGGATAACTACGCTTGGTATTATGGAAATAGTAGTGGAACAACACACAATGTTGCAACAAAAGAATCAAATACTGCTGGGCTTTTCGATATGTCTGGAAACGTAAATGAATGGTGTGATGGTTATAATTCAAGCGTGGGTAATAAAGTGTTTCGTGGTGGTAGTTATACAAATAGCTATAACTACTGTTATGTGTATAAGCTTCAAGACGCAGGCTCTAGTAGCGGTGCTTTTGCTACCTATACCAATTTAGGATTCCGCCTTGTTCGCAATATAGAATAGGTTAATATCTTTCGGAGAGAGGATTTTTTTAGCAATTTGTGCGAAAATTTATAAAACTTGGCTGTCTAATAAGTTTAAAACAGTCCCAATAACAATTTTAGGAGAAATAATTATGAGTAACGGAACACGAGAAGAATTTTATAAAAAAATTGCAAATGATGTTGTTGAATTTTATGTTAAAATAAGAGACTTAGAAAATAATTCGATTGTTAAACGTGTAGAAAAAGAAGATCACTTAATTCCAGATACCATTATAGCAAGTCTAAATCCTGCTGAAGATTTAAAGAATTACACAAAAGTTGACTGTAAATACAGAGAAGTTGATTATATTTCCGAAAAAGCAAAAAAAATGTTAGAAGAAAATAATGGCAAAATATCATTGCGTTATGACCACATGATTCCAAAAAATTTATATTTAAAAGAAATAAAAAATGAATGCTTAAATACTGAAAATTCTAAAGAAGAACTGAAGAATAAAATTTATGACATTTTTGTAAGCAAGTATTATGTTGCTACAATTACAGAAGATGAAAATAAGAAACTTTCTGACAGTGGTCTTGGAAATAAAATGCCAGAAAATTGTGATAAAAATGATAAATTTGCTAGATATACATATACAAAAGTAGGAATAAAACTTCTTGAAACAAGTTTGTTTTCAAAAAAATAGTGTAAAAACTTAAAACTGCATTTTACATAATTTTACAATTACGCACGCTAATGAACGAAAATTTGGTCTATCTATTATTTTATCCACTTTGCTAAATCTGTTTTTACGAAATATTGAATTTCTTCTGCAATTTGTTTTGCATAAGAAAGTTTAATTCCATTTTTTTCTGCTACGGCAAGAATATCTTTTAGCAAAGGATTTTTTCCTTCTCCGTTTATTGTTGTAGCATGTTCGCCACCCAAAGAATTACTGTATGTTAAATCGTATGCAGGCGAAAGATGCCAACAAGATTTTTTTTCATCATATAAAAAACTAAAATTTTTTGAATGGTCATCTCGGTTGTGGGCGAATACATTAAAACACATCAGACGAAAAAGTTTTTCTATATCTTCATTGTTTTTTGTAAGTTTCAAAGTTAAAAGAAGAAGCGTGTTGTAGTCAAGGTTCGGAATACGGTGACTTGTTTCCAAAAGCGCAGATGCACTTGCCATAAGGATTCGGCTTTTTCCAAAATTATTTCGGTCAAAACGCTTTGTTCCAAAATATCCGGCACAATTTTTAGATGGAAATAATCTGCATTCGCTTATTTCGATTCCGCATTTTTTTGCACACAAGTTATATTCGTATTCTTGAAGTCCAATTTCTTTTGAGTCAATTGAAGATGGAAATTTTATAATCCAGTCTTTGTCATCGATTTTCGTAAATATTTTAGGTCTTGCACCTCCAGAAGAACCGCCTGCTTCAAAAAGTTTGTCAAGATTTTTTTCAGATTTTGAATCAGAATTCAAAATATTTTCACATTCAGTGCAAAGCTCATCATAATTGGCCCCAATATCTTTTGTTTCTACAAGAAAATGTTCTGGTTCATAGGTTAATGCCCCCATTCCATTTGAACCGACTATTGCGAGCCTATCCAACATAGAAATTTTATCAAGATTTATGTTTGCCTTTAAAAGCATACGATCAACAAGAAAACGCCCCCAACCATCAGGCAAACTGTCGTTAAAAATGCCGTGTATTCCGCCAAACGGTTCCCATTCAGGAATAAAAACTTTTTTTTCAAGTGGAAGTGAAAAAGGCGAAATTGAAAATCCTTTCTCAAGCCAACTGTCAGAATACGCAAACGCTGCAAATCTATTTTTATATAAGGCAAGCGTTCCTACAAGGTGCTTTTGTAAACCATTATTAAAAAAAATTTTAAGTCTGTCAATTTTTTTCATTTTTCTTTTCCGATGTAATTAAATCTTCAATGCTTAAAAACTGTTTTCTTGTAAAAAGCGAATCAAAATCATTTTCAAGATTTAAAGCGATTGCGATTTTTATTAGCGATAAGAATTCGATTTCGTTTTTTTGCTCAAAACGTTTATACGAGGCAAACGAAACTCCCGACCGCCTTGCAAGTTCTTCTTGTGTAAAATGATTTTCTTTGCGTCTTTTTTTTATCCGTTCTGAAATTTCTGCTGCTATTTCTGGAGCGGTTTTTTGATTAAGATTTATCATTGCTAATATTTTAGCAAATTTATATTATTTTGTCTATTTTAGATAATATATTAGCAAAAAGTTTTAACTGAATTTTTTTCATCTCTTCCCCGAACCCAATTTTTGCTCTATCATAAATTAATCATTCTTCATTCAGCATTATGAATTATAAATTATGAATTAAAAAAAAATGGAGACGAAAATGACAACTTACAAACAATGGCACGAAATTGACGGAACTAATTATACTTTTTTTAGCGAAAATCAGGTTTATTTTTGTCAGTGCGACTTGAACCACAAACTTAGTTTGTTTGAACTTTTGCGCATTGTTACAGATGCGGCGGTTGAAGATTTTAATCAGCGCGTTATTAGTTACGATGTTCTTACGCAAAACGGACTTGGCATTTTGGTTTCGCGCCAAGCGTTTAGATTTCATAAAATGCCAGTAGGAAACCAGAAAATTACGATTAAAACTTGGGAAGAAAAGCCAGAGCCTTTGCAATTTGTACGCGCTTACGAAATTTTTGACACAAACACAAACGAAAGTCTTGTTTCGGGCATTTCTACTTGGCTTTTGGTAAATCTTGAAAAGCGGCGAATTATGCGCTTAAAGGATTTTACTTTGCGCGCCGAACCAACAATTCAAACTGAACATAACTGCTTGCCTGCGGCAAAAATTGCGCTTCCAGAGAATATGCAAAAAATTTTGGAACGCCCAATTTGGTTTAGCGACATAGACGGAAACGGTCATATGAACAATGCTCGCTACGGAGCGT
>CAZJOU010000158.1:0-2963 GCA_964547685.1 uncultured Treponema sp.
GCACCTGCGGGTAATGTTGAATCTTTAGATGCCGCTATTGGCGAAGGCGCGGACGCTGTTTATCTTGGATTAAAATCTTTTAATGCGCGGCTTCGCACTTCTAATTTTGCTTGGAATCAATTCGAGGCGGCTGTTAGCGCAGTTCATAGACTTGGAAAAAAAATTTACGTTACGGTAAATACTGTTTGCGAAGAACGCGAAACGGAACGTTTATATAGATTTTTGGCATATTTGGAAAAAATTGGACCAGACGGACTTATTGTTCAAGATTTAGGAATTGTTAGAATGTGCCAGCAGTTTTTTCCAAAATTAGAACTTCACGCGTCTACTCAAATGAACGTAGAAAGTGCTGCTGCTGCAAATCTTTTGTATGGCGAAGGATTAAAACGAATTGTTGTTGCTCGCGAACTTGGTTTTGAAGAAGTAAAATACATAAAAGAACACACAAAAGCGGAACTAGAAATGTTTGTTCACGGTGCGCTTTGCGTAAGCGAATCGGGACTTTGCCTTTTTTCTAGTTTTTTGGGCGGAAAATCTGCAAATCGCGGAATGTGTGCGCAAGCGTGTAGACGTTATTACACTGCGGAATATCCAGAAGGAATTCAACAAGGTTATTATTTTTCTCCGTGCGATTTACAACTTATAGAACAAATTCCAGATTTATGTGAACTTGGCATCGATTCATTTAAAATAGAAGGCCGAATGAAAAGTGCCGAATATGTTGGTAGCGTTGTTTCTGCTTATCGCTACGTTATTGACCATTACAAAGAAGACAAAAAAGGTGCTATTGCCGCTGGAAAGCGAATGTTAGCTTCTGATTTTGCTAGGTCAAAAACAACTTATTGGTATGGTTTTAAAACTGAACAAGAAGGCGTTGATAATGCTGGCGAAAAAATATTAAATCCGAATCAGGCGGGTGGAACTGGAATTTATTTAGGAACTGTGTCTAGAATAAAAAAGGCTCCAGATTCTTTAATAGAAGAAGTAAATAAAAATATTCCTTTGGGTGCAGATCCAAAAGATTATAAAATTCAAATGGCACTTCTTTCTGGCGGAAATTACGATCCAGATCCAGGGGATTCAATTCGTTTGCATAGTAAAGATGATTCTGGACGAACAAGCCACAAAGTTAGAAGTGTAGAAATTGATGAAAATGAAAATCGCTGGATAGATATTCCTTTAAACCATAAAATTGGTGATAGCGTATATCTTTTGCAAATAAAATCAATGTCAAAACGTTATCCGCATCTTCTTCCTAGTGATTTAAGCAAGTTTAGAAAGCAACCAGCAGACGAAAAACTTCCTGTTTTGGATATAACTCCAGTAGAAAACAAAGAATTGTCTTATTTTCCAGAAGGAATTTATGTTCAAGTTTCTACAATAGATGATGTTTTTTTAGCGCAAGCGTTTCATCCTGTGCGAATTATAATTGAATTTACTTGCGATACTCGCTACGACTTATTAAACGGAAAAACTGTTTTGCCATTTTCTAAAAAGTCAATCTACATTTCGCTAGATCCTTATTGTCCAGCTGCAAAAGAAGAAAAACTTGCAGAAGAATTGCAAATATTAATAGAAAAAGGCTACACAAATTTTGTCGTAAATAATATTGCGCATATTCAACTTTTAAAAAATAAAAAAGTTAATATAATTGCCGGTCCGTATCTTTATACGTTTAATAGATGGGCAGTTTCTTTTTACGAAAATCAAAATATTGGCGCATTTATAATGCCTTACGAAAATTCGCGAAAAAATTTGGAAGCAACTTATGAACGAAATGTTCGCGAGCGAGTTCTTGTTCCTATTTTTGCGTATCCTGCGCTTTTTAGAATAAGATTTAAGCTTCCTAAAAGTTACGGATTTACTTATTTTACGGACAAAGAAAACGAAACATTTAAGACGGTTTCTTCAGATGATGGTTCTTTTGTTATGCCAGAACTTCCATTTTCTTTGTTAGATAAAACAGAACTTCTTTCGCAAAGTGGCTTTAAGAAAATTTTAATTGATTTTTCTAAAACAAAACTTTCTAAAGGGCAAATAAAAAACGTTACTACTTCGCTATTTAAAAAGCAACCTTTGCCAGAAGTTAATCGTTTTAACTGGAAAAACGGATTTTACGACCCTTTGCAAATAGAAGAATATAAAGCCAGCAACGAACGCGCAGCTACAGAAAGGAAATTAATGAAAAATGCAAGGAAACCTAAAGTCCGTGGCGCAAACGTTCGCTCTGGCAAAAATAAACGCTAAGAATTAAACCGCAACGCTTTTAATGCAAGCGTCGCGGTTAGTTCATTTAGAAAACAAGCGCTTCTTCTGGAATTTCTGCTTGAACTTCTTCTGCAGCGGCTGCAAGATTTGCTTCTTTCATTGCTTCTAAGTTTTCTTCCGAAGAAATACTAGATTCTTCATTTGTTTCTGTTTCTTCTGCAACAGAAACAATTCGTTTTTTAAATTCTACGTGTTCTGCAATAATAGAAACTTTGCTAGTCTTTTTTCCTTCTGTTGTTATCCAGCGACTTTGTTTTATTCTGCCAACAACTCTAATTCCGCGCCCTTTTGTGCATTTTTCTTGGCACGCATCTGCCATTTTTCCGAACGTTTCTATATTAAAATACGAAACTTCATTTACGCCTTCTCCGTTAGAATTTTTATAAAAACGATTAACGGCAATTGGAACAGTACAAACCTTAAATCCATTTGCAGTTTGTTTTACTTCTGGATCTCGTGTTACGTTACCTTCGATAATAAGCGAATTTAATTGATTCATAAAAAATACCTCTTTTTTTGCAATTACTTTTTAACCGGCCGCGTTAAAAAGCAACGGCTTCTTAAAAAAGAAGCCGCTATAATATATATCGCAAAAAAAATCACAAAACGGAAATGAATCACAAAAAATTTTAAAAAAAAATCGATTTTTTTTTACAGAAACAAGTAGATTCCGTGTCGGAGCACGGAATGACGCG
>CAZJOU010000158.1:3063-4834 GCA_964547685.1 uncultured Treponema sp.
TCGATTTTTTTTTACAGAAACAAGTAGATTCCGTGTCGGAGCACGGAATGACGCGTTAAACGGCGAACAGGAGGTTCGCCAAGTGCACGTGAAAATGCGAAGCATTTGAAATACACAAGAAATGATAGGATGTCATTTCTTGTGTTAAAAATCACAAAAAAAATTTAAAAAAAATGAAAATATTTTTGCAAAGACAAGTAGATTCCGTGTCGGAGCACGGAATGACGCGCAAACCGGCGGACAGGACGTCCGCCTAGTACTCCTGAAAATGCGAAGCATTTGAAATGGAAAAGAAATGACAGGACGTCATTTCTTTTCCTATTATTCTTCCAACGCCGCTTCTATAGATTTTAATCTACGCGCATTTTTTCGCTCTTTTCGCTTTTGCCTAACACTTCTAGAAGAATCAATAGAATGTCTTCTTGGGTATCTAGTTTCGTAAAAACCAAGAATTATATTTGTAATAAAAATAGAAACCAAACAAATGCCACTAATAATCCAAGTTGCCCAGCGGCCATAACGAACAAAAGGCAGTTCAACGTTCATTCCAAAGTAACTTGTAATAAAAGTTGGAACCATCATAATAATATTCAAAATAGAAAGACGTTTCATATAAACGTTTAAGTTGTTCGAAATTACAGAATCAAAAGCGTCTGTAACGCCCAAAAGAACGTTTCTGTAAGTGTCGGCCATCTCAATAGCTTGCTTATTGTCAATTTCAACATCTTCTAGCCAATCCATATCATCGTAGTCAAGTTTAATAAGTTTAGTTTTGTGGAACTTTTCTAGCAAAAGCTGATTACTTTTTAGCGAAGTTGTAAAATAAACAAGCGATTTTTCCAAACTTAAAAGTTGAATAATTTCCTTATTTTCAATAGAAAGTTGTAATTCATTTTGAATTGCTGTAGAACGTCGGTTTATTTCCTTAAGATAGCGCAAAAAAGTAACATTTGAACGACCAATAATTCGCATAATAAACGCCGGAAAATCAGAAAGTACAATTCCTTTAGCGCGCCCAGTTGCAAAATCACGCAAAACTTCGCAATCTGTCCAGCAAATAGTAATAATAACATTATCTTTTAAAATAATACCAAGAGGAATTGTAAAATAAGGCGTTTCTGCAGAAGGTTCAAAAATAGGAAGACGCAAAATAGTAAGAACATAGTCGTCGCCATCTTCTAGACGCGAAAGTTCGTCCGGGTCCAAAATATCAAGAATGTGATCAGGGTCAATTCCATATTTTTCTTGCAAAAGCTCAACATCGTCGCGGGTTACAACTCTGGCATCAACCCAAGTTCGAGACATCGTATCAATTTCATCTTCTTTTACCTTAACAAGCTTTCCGCCCGTTTGTTGCTGCCAGTAAGTAATCATTAAAAAAATATTAACACAAAAAAAAACATAGCGCAATAAATCGAATTAGGAATTAGAAATTAGAAATTTTGGGGCGCAAATGGTTTTCGTAACGGGCTTTTCGGGGCTACCCTCACGGTCGGTCGGCTATCGCCGACGCGCTCCGCGCCCCCCCCCCTATAATCCCGCGCAAGTTGTTTTACGCACAAATCCCGCATACTGTGGATTTACAAAAAAAAGTAAAGAGTTAATTTTTTAGTATTGCAAATCTGTACAAAAATTTTTTATTTTTTATTTGACTAATTCGCGAACGTTCTAACCGCACTTAGCGTGTCATTTCGTGCTTGACACGGAATCTATTTGTTTTTTTTCAAAAAAATTTTGTGATTTACTTCAGAATTTGCAAATTTTTTTCAAT
>CAZJOU010000159.1:0-4797 GCA_964547685.1 uncultured Treponema sp.
ATGGGGTTCCTCCATAAAAAAATAATACGTATTGCAAAATATAATAGTGAAATCCTTATTATTAGTCAATCATTTAACGTTTGAACTATTGACGAAATAAACGCCATTTATTATTATATTCAATAAGTTAACTTATTTGGGGGTTCCCTTTGGCAACTAAAAAAACATCTGCAGAGAAACGTTATGCACAAAGTGAAGTTAGAAGACTTCATAACAAAGCAATTAAAAGTACTTGCAAAACATACGCAAAACAGTTTGTAGAAGCTGTTCGTGCAAAAGATCAGGCACTTGCAGAAGCAAAGTTTAGAACACTTACTAGCGAACTTGATAGCGCAAGAAGTAAAGGTGTTCTTACACGAAATGCTGTTTCTCGCAAAAAGTCGCGCATGGCTAAACTTTACAATGTTACGTTTGCTTCTGAAGCAGCAAAATAACAAAAAGAGTTGGCTTTTATGAAGAATCCAGTTGGATTTTTTTCCAGCTGGATTTTTTTGTAAATCGCGTTAGAGAGTTTTAAGGAGAGCAAGTGGCATCTGAAAAAATTACAAAACATGATCTTGTTGAATCAGTTTATCAAAAGACAAGTTGCGAAAAATATCTTGTTCAAGACATTATAGAAGGTTTTTTGGACGAAGTAAAAAAATCGCTAGAAAATGGTTCATCTATTGAACTTAGAGGTTTTGGAACTTTTGAAACAAGATTAAGAAAAGGTCGTGCCGCTGCAAGAAATCCTAAAACCGGCGAAAAACTTTCTGTTGCTCCACATTACGTGGCAGCTTTTAGAGCTGGACAAGACTTAAAAAAATCGCTTTGGAACTTAAAAATAGAGGATAAGAAAAAGTAGATTTGACTTTTTTTTATATCTTGATATAAAATAGAAAAATATATGGCGAAATCTGCAGACAAAATTGATGAAAAACGAACGCTAACAGTATTTGGTCCTGAAACAGAATTTGATGGAGTTCTTGAATTTAGCGACGATCTTATTATTACTGGAAAATTTAACGGAAGAATTAAAGCAACTGGAAATTTAGAAATTGCCAGAGACGCAATTTGCAATGTAGAAAAAATGTCTGCAAAATCAATTGTTATTTCTGGAACCGTAAATGGTGACATAGAAGCATCGGAAAGAGTTGAAATTTGTAATGGTGGTATTGTAAAAGGAGATATTGTTACATCTCGCATAAGAATTGATAACAACGTTGAATTTGAAGGTGAAATTACAATGTTAGATTCAATTCCTGAAGAAAATCTTTTTGCTTCTGCTTCTAACGAATATAAGCAAGCAATGGTTCTTAGAACTGATATTATTGAATAAATTTGTTTTTCTTGACAAAAATTCTTTTTAAGAGTAATAATCGTTATATATCATTTCTTTTACGAACTAAACCTTTTTAAACATTTTGAAAATCGCTTTTATAATCAAATATTTTTTATATGGAGTGTTTTATGGCCATTATTAGACGGCGAAAAAACAACGAAGAAAACTCTGAGCAAAATGAAGAATCTCAGAATCAGTTAGAATTTGAAGCACAACCAGAATCTTACGAAGCTTCTAATTCAATTTCATCAGATGGGGAAGATTATTCTTCCGAAGAACAGTCTTATTCGCCTTCAGAAACAGAATCTGATTCAGAATCGGAAACAGATTCAGAAAATTCAGAATACGAAAGAAAACCTGTAAGAGTAGTTCGTCCGCGAAGAAAAGTTCCTGTTAAAGTTGAACGTTCACAGAATCAAGAAGAAAATGGGGAAAATAATTCGGAAAACGAAGGTTATAGTCATTCTAATCAACGTTATACAAATTATGGAAACAGAAATAACAACGTTCATAGAACCCAAAACAGAAGAGGAGGCTTTGGTGTTCGTGGCGAAATGCCTGTACCTGTAAATGCGGTAGACCCTTCTGTTTTAAAACCAAGTGGCGAAGGAACTGACGAAAATGCTTCTAAGCCACGTCTTATTATTAATGACTTAACCGCAATGGGAATGCACGAACTTCGCGATTTGGCAACAAAGTACGGTTTTAATCCAGACGATTTGGCTCCTATGAAAAAGCAGGAACTTATATTTGTAATTCTAAAAGCACATACAGAACATGGCGGAATTATTTTTGCTTCGGGTGCTTTGGAAATTTTACCTGACGGCTACGGATTTTTGCGTTCTCCGCAGAATAGTTATCTTCCTGGTCCAGACGATATTTATATTTCGCCAAGCCAAATTCGCTTGTTCAACTTAAAAACTGGCGACACTGTTTACGGACAAACTCGCTCTCCAAAAGAAGGTGAACGATTTTTTGCTCTTTTAAGAATTGAATCTGTAAACTTTGACGAACCGCGCGTTGCACAAACTCGCATTCCTTTTGAAAACTTAACTGCGCTTTATCCGAACGAAAAACTTAGACTTGAAACTATTTCTACAGAAGTTTCGGCGCGCATTGTAGATTTGTTTGCTCCAATTGGAAAAGGTCAACGCCTTTTAATTGTTGCTCCGCCAAAAGCCGGAAAAACAACTTTAATGCAAAAAATTGCAAATGCAATTACAACAAATCATCCAGAAGTTTACTTAATTGTTCTTTTGATTGACGAACGTCCAGAGGAAGTTACCGAAATGGAAAGAGCAATTAAAGGCGAAGTAATTTCTTCTACTTTTGATGAGCAGGCAACGCGACACGTTCAGGTTGCAGAAATGGTTTTGGAAAAAGCAAAGCGTCTTGTAGAGCATAAAAAAGATGTTGTAATTTTGCTTGATTCTATTACTCGACTTGCGCGCGCTTACAATAATACAGTTCCAACTTCTGGAAAAGTTCTTTCTGGTGGTGTTGATTCTAATGCTTTGCACAGACCAAAAAGATTTTTTGGTGCGGCGCGAAACATTGAAGAGGGCGGTTCTTTAACAATTATTTCTACGGCTTTGGTTGAAACTGGAAGCCGAATGGACGAAGTTATTTTTGAAGAGTTTAAGGGAACTGGAAATAGCGAAATTGACCTTGACCGAAAACTTGCAGAGCGAAGGCTTTTCCCTGCAATCAACATCAAGAAATCTGGAACGCGACGCGAAGAACTTTTGCTTACAGAAAACGAACTTTCTAAACTTTGGATTTTGCGCAAAGTTTTTGCTCCAATGGAAGATGCCGAAATTTTGGAACTTATTTTAGACAGAATGAAGAAGAGCAAAACAAACGAAGCGTTCCTTGCAAGTATGAACGTTGGAACAGCGGCGGTTGAATAAATATTGATTATTTTTGTTTAATTTATTATACTAAAAAAATACTTATATCAAATATTGCAGTTGTGGTAATGGAATGAGGTTAGGCTCTGCATTATCGGGCTACTGCAGTGGGAGTAAAAAATGAAAAAGGGAATTCACCCAGAATACAAACTTACAAAAATTACTTGCGTTTGTGGCAATGTAATTGAAACTCGTTCAACTGTTCCAGACATTCACGTTGAAATTTGTTCTGCTTGCCACCCATTCTATACAGGAAAGCAGAAACTTGTTGATACTGCTGGTCGTATTGACCGCTTTAACAAGCGCTACGGAATTAAAGCAACAAAATAGTTTACTTTTTCCAATAAAAAACGGTTGTCAAGTGTGGCAACCGTTTTTTATTGGAAATTTTTATCTGCGGAATCTGTGGAATCTGCGGGAAAATTTCAATAAAGTCTAATCTTCCACAAGCGATGGGGCTTTTTTTCTTCGAAGTCTTTTGGAATTGATTCTTTTGTTATGTTGCTACATTCTGTGTTTTTTGGAAGTTTTTTTTCGTCAAAATTAAGGCGCGTAGAGTTTGTGCTAAAATAGAGCGTTCCGTTTGAATTTAATAGTTTTACGCAATTTTCTACAAGTTGTGGCCAGTCGCGGTTTATATCTAGTACGTTTTCTGTTGATTTTGAATTGCTAAATGTTGGCGGATCTAAAATTATTATGTCGAATTTTTGGTTTTGCGAAATGGTTTTTGATTTTTTTTCTAGCCAGTCTATTACGTCTGCTTTGGTAAAAACATATTTTTCTGGTTCTGTAAAACCGTTAAGGCGCATATTTTCTTTTGCCCAATTTAAGTAAGTGTTAGAAAGGTCTACTGATTCTACAAAATTAGCGTTTCCGCTTGCGGCGTAAACAGAAAAACTTCCTGTGTAGCAAAAAAGGTTTAAAATTCGCTTTTTTTCTGATTCTTTGCAAATTGTTTTTCGTAAAATTCTATGGTCAAAAAAAAGTCCTGTGTCTATGTAAGTCGAAAGGTCTATTTTAAACAGTTGTCCTTGTTCTTGAACTGTTCCTTTTATTGCGTTTTGCGCTTGGCGTTTTTCGTATTGATTTAAGCCTTTTTGCATTTTTCGTGTCTTTATTACAATGCGTTCTTGTTTTATGTTAAGAACTTTTGCAGCGTTTTCTGCCATTAAAAAAAGCCATTCTTGTTCTTCTGATTCGTCTTTTTGGTAAGGTCGTTCGTAAAGATATAAAACTGCATAGCGACGATTTTCGGCTTCTTTTTCGGCAAGTAAGTCGTTTTTACTAATTTTTTCGTTCTGAGTTAGCATAAATTCTTGGCATTGTTTTGTGTTGTGAATATTTTCTGGAAGAAATTCGTAAATATCTAAAGAAACTGGAACTTCTGGAATGTCGCGGTCGTAAAGTCGGTAGCAAGTTACGCTATTTTTTCGCGCCCACTTTCGCAAAAGTTTGTAGTTTTTAGTAAGTCGATTAAAAAAAAGTTCTGCTTGATAATTATTTTTGTTTTGCATAATTACATTTTAATTAGGATTTAGGAAATAAGTCAAACCAACCAATCGCGAA
>CAZJOU010000160.1:0-3173 GCA_964547685.1 uncultured Treponema sp.
CGACGAAGTTTACCGCCTAACGCTAAACTACGACATTTTTGACGAAACCGAACTTGTTATCTGCGTTCTAAGTTTCGGTCCAATGCTAAAAGTTCTTGAACCAGAAAGTTTTAAGTCGCAGATTAAAGAACGCATTGCAAAGCAAATGGAGTTGATGAAGTGAACTAATGTGCAACAAGCGGATTTTTTGGAATGAACTCAACTTTTAAATTCATTCCCAAACCGTCGGCAAGTCTTTTTAAGAGTTTTATAGTAGGATTTCCAGAGCCGTTTTCTATTTTGCTTATGTCGGACTGAGCGATTCCCGTAGTTTCGGAAAGTTGTTTTTGTGTTACATTGCAGGACTTTCTTGCATCTATAAGAGAAGAAATGATTTCATATTCTGGCTCAAGTGCTTCATATTCTTTTTTGAAGGCTTCATCTTTCATCTGTTCATTCAAGGCTTCTTTCAATGTCATTTTCTTTCCTCCTTTTGCGGATGTTTTGCAAAATAATCTTTTCGATATTCTTTTGCGCGTTCGATTTCTTTTGGCGGAGTTTTTTGAGTTTTTTTCCTAAAACCGTGCGTTATAATTATTTTTTTATCAAAAAAGAAAAAATACAGACTTCGCACAATATTAGTGCCTTGTTTTGTTCGCAACTCGAAAATTTCATCATCAAGATGTTCCGAATAAGGTATTCGTAGTTCTGTTCCTTTTTCTTCCAGCAAAGACAAATCACGGAAAGCTTTAGCCCGAAGTTTTACATCAAGCGTGTTAAGAAAATCAAGGCAGGGTTTTTCGCCCGATTCATTTTCATAAAACTCTACCGTGAATTTTTCTTTCATATTTAAATAATATAAGTTAAAACCTATATTTTAGCAAGAAGAAAAGAAAAAACTGTCATTGCGATCAAGGCGAAGCAATCTTTTTTATGATGAAACGAAAATAATTTTCGCACCAAATTTTCCGTGATTTCCGCATTTTCCTCTGCTAAATTAAAATCATGAAATTAATTACAGGAAAATACAACACAGCAAAAGTTTTTACAGAAAATCTTGAGGAAAGTGCGCGCGTTCAAATTGAACGTCTTTGCAATCAACCTTATTCGGCTAAAAGCAAAATTAGAATGATGCCAGACGTTCACGCAGGGGCGGGTTGCACAATCGGAACGACGATGACAATTACGGATAAAATCTGCCCGAATCTTGTCGGCGTTGACATCGGCTGCGGAATGGAAACCCTTGTTATAAAAGCAGATTCTCCAGTTAGCGAAAAATTTGATCCTGCGGCGTTGGACAAAATCATCAGAAAAAATATTCCGTGTGGACGCGAAATCCGTAAACACGAGCACAAATTTGCAAGCGAAATTGAATACGACAAAATTCGCTGCCCAAAGGCAAATATTTACAACGCACGAAAGTCGCTCGGTTCGCTTGGTGGCGGAAATCATTTTATTGAGGCGGACCGCGACGATGAAGGCAACTTGTACATCGTCGTTCACTCTGGAAGTCGTCATCTTGGACTAGAAGTTGCAAACTATTATCAAGATGCGGCTTGGCATCAAATGAATCACACTCAGGAATCTGACATAAGAGCGGAAATTGCAAAACTTAAAGAGGAAGGCAAGAAATCTGAAATTCAAACGCTTTTACCCGAAATCAAAAATCGCATTTTAACAGATGTGCCACAAAGTTTGGCTTATGTTGAAGGAAAACTTTTTGAAGATTACTTAAACGATATGAAAATCCTTCAAAAGTTTGCAAAGTTCAGCCGAAAAGCGATGATTGACATAATTTCCGTTGGATTAAGGCTCGACAAGCACGACATTCTTGACCAGTTTACAACAATCCACAACTACATCGACACGGATGCAATGATTTTGCGAAAAGGAAGCGTGCGTGCTTTGAACGGCGAACGGATTTTGATTCCAATCAATATGCGAGACGGAAGCCTTGTCTGCATTGGAAAAGGCAACGCCGACTGGAATTATTCTGCACCGCACGGAGCAGGCAGGGTGATGGGCAGAAAAGAAGCAAGATACAAACTAAAAATGGAAGATTTTGAAAAATCGATGGAAGGAATTTGGTCTTCAACTGTTTGCAAAGATACGATTGACGAAGCACCAATGGCTTACAAAGATATGAGCGAAATCGAAGCGAACATAACGCCGACTGCGGAAATCGAGAAAGTTATAAAACCGATTTACAACTTTAAGGCAGCGGAGTAGGCGAAAAAATTAAAGAACAACTTTAATGACAAAACATTTTTTCGCTGATATATTAAAATCATCAAGCGTTGAAACACGCAAAAGTTGACTTTCGTCGGCTTATTCTTATTTGGAGGTTTAGAAGATGAACACAATGAACATTGAAAAAAACATTTTTAGTTTTCTCATAACTTCTTGCCGTTCTTGGCGTGAACATTATTTTCATTTGTCGGAATGTTTTTTTGAACATTTGGTCGAACATCTTTCTGAACATTCTTGGCATAAGAATGAGCATTTGTGCGAACGCAGTCTGTTTGGTTGCAAAGTCAATTTTTAAAAGCGGAGTTTCTTCGTAACTTTTCTATAAAAGTTGAAACTCCGAAAAAAGGAGTTATCAACGTGAAAATTACATTTTCAAAGCCTGTTTTAGATTTAGACGCAACAGGCGCAAAAATCAAATCACTTTTAAAAAAGCGTGGAATTTCGCCTCGCAAGTTGCAATCAATTTTAAACTTTCCGTATGTGCAGACAATTTACAACTGGTTTTCCGGCAAAAATATGCCAACGTTGGATAATCTTGTAGTTCTTGCAAAAGTTCTTAATGTTCGTATGGACGACATCATTGTTACAAAAACTGTAGACGTAGAAATTGATGATGCGGAAGGTGTGGAATTTTTGAGTGCGTAAAATAATATGCGCGTAGCTCAGCAGGTAGAGCATCGGTCTCCAAAACCGACGGTCTTAGGTTCAAATCCTAACGCGCGTGCTAGAATCTGTAGCCAAGTTGGTTAAGGCATCACTCTGCAAAAGTGACATTCGTGGGTTCGAATCCCATCAGGTTCTCGTGGGCGTTGGCGGAGCGGTTAACGCACTTGTTTGTGGAACAAGAGTTCATCAGTTCGAATCTGATACGTCCAATTTCGGTTCGTTCGTCTAACGGTTAGGACAGCTGGTTTTCATCCAACTAACGGGAGTTCGACTCTCCT
>CAZJOU010000160.1:3273-4695 GCA_964547685.1 uncultured Treponema sp.
CCCCCCCCCCTCAGTGTTTTATCAAGCCACACAGAAAGCTCTTGACAAAACACTGGGGGGGGGTAGGATTCAATAATTTATTTTTAAAGGAGAATATAAAAATGAAAAAATCATTAAAAATGATTTCGGTTGTAGCATCTGTTTTTATGTTTGCTACAATTCAACTTATGGCAGAAACATCAGGTTTGCGTTCAGGAACTGCTTATACTATAGAAGATGATGTTTATGACCTTATGGATGTAAACACATGGCAGCGACTTGAATTTGACAAATTCTTTGGTTTTACAAGTATTAATTCAAACTCTAGTGGAAATTTTGCCATTGCAACTCACGTACAAAAATCAAATGTACTTGGATTTGCTTGGAATGGAAACCTTTGGAATGATGATACAAGTGGTACAAGTTCATATAATAATTTTACTGGTTTCTATGGCTTTAATAATATGGCTATAAGAGCAACTTTTTCAGAACAAACTTCTGAAACTACTGGTAATAATAATGGATTTGCATACGATAGCTATAAACGCTTTGGTGGAAACGCATTGTTTGGAGTAAATCCTACAGATAAAATCAATTTTAATATTGGTGCCGGATATTATTATAAAGATTATGATGGAGTTGCAGATAATACTTCTGCATCAGAATCAGAATTTGATGTATATGGAACATTTTATTATATTTTCAAAAATGATGAAAAACTTATTTCAAAAGCATTTGTTAATGCAGAAGGAAGTTTTGAAACTACATCTATTGACTACGGCGATACCGATAGCGATGTTAAAGTAAATGAATTTGATCTTACTCCTGGTTTTAAACTTCAGTACAAACCTATAAAAACATTTACTTATGGATTTTACGCATCTATTCCATTTGTATTTTATGGTGGAGATGACCATGATAACGATACAGAAATTCGTTTCAATATTCGAAACGGATTTTCTGCTGCTATAAAGCCAGAAAAAATTCTTTTTAATGCTGGAATTTCTACATGGCTTCCAACTATTTATGTTCCAGAAGATGAAGATCCTAGTTGTGGTTCATTTTCTAATTCATTCTATGCAGGATTTGCATTTAATATAACACCTGCATTCCGTCTCGATACTTATGCATATATTGCTCCTGCAGATGGTGAAAGTTTTGATGAAATTTGGAAAACAAATTTCCATCTTTCTTTAAGAGCAAAACTTTAAATGTTTTACTGCTAAGGCAGTTTCAAAAGTCGTGAAATGTCATTCCCGTGCTTGACACTGTGATGTTTTCGTAAGAAAACTCGTTTGGAATCTCCATAAAGAACGTGTCAATGTGACATAGCGTGTCATTGTTACACGAGTTTGCTATGCAAACATTACAAGACTTGAAAAAGCGTGTCATTGTCGGGCTTGACCCGACAATCTCTAAAAAAATAAAAAATTTTCAAAAAAA
>CAZJOU010000161.1:0-4690 GCA_964547685.1 uncultured Treponema sp.
CGGCGAAAAACGAACCTTCCCAGTCCGCCGACATCTTCGATGTTAGGCTTCCTTGTGAGCTTTCATTTTTCCGGTTTCGCAGGGGCTCAACCGCACGTCGCTAAAATCGCTGCGTCACTCGCGATTTTACGGCTTTGCCGTCGCTCGTTTTGTCCCACTTTTTAGGATTTTTTTTATTGGTTCGCACAAATTTATTTACTAAATCTGCGTAAATCCGTGAAATCTGCGGGAAATTTACTTTCTCAAAACCTATAAATTTATGTTATTCTTTTGCAAAAACGATTTTGACTTATTTTTTCGGGCTAATTTGCCGATAGTGTGTTATAATTAAAATTGTAAATTTTTACACACTCGAGGTAGTTATGTATAAAACAAAAAGACGAGTCGTATTTTTTATAATAAACGCTGCGGTTTTGCTTCTTTCGGTAATTTTATCAATTTTGATTGTTATAAAAAACCGAGATGTAAATTCTGCCTTTGTTTATATGGGAATTCCGGCGGTAATATTTTTAGCGTTTCTTGTTGCTGGTTCTTCCATTCGACATCATATAGACAAATATCTTCGCATTAAAAACCTTGAGTCTGGTTATACATCTTATATAACAAAATTTATAGACGCTTTGCGTTTTTGCTACACTTTTGACGATTTTTACAAACAGATTTCGGAAATTCTAGAATTGCAAGCAGATTGCGCCGTTCTTTTTATTGACCGCGAAAAAAACTATGTTCTTTACAACAGTCCAGATAGAATTTCTTCTTATTATTCAACTCGCGATGCTCTTCAGTACAACTTTCCAATAACTTGGAAAGACGGATTTTATTATCTTGGCGACAATCTTGGTATTGTTTCGTCTTATCATCAGGCACGCGGATTTTTTATTTGCTATCAAGGAAAGCAGTTCTTCGTTTTTAATCGTTACACAATGCTTTTTGATACAGAAATTTACGCAAAACTTACAGAAGAATTTTACCGCTTTATAGAACGAACAAAGATTATTTCTAATCTTTCTGAAATTTCTTCTTTAACAAAAGAGTGGGAACAACTTGCAGAAACACAGGTTTCGTTCTTGCCGCATAATATTCCAAATATTCCACACTTAAAAATTGCAACATATTATAGACCTTTGGTTAACGTTTCTGGCGACTATTATTCAATTTTGCCTATTGATAGCACAAAAACTTTGCTTATGTTAGGCGACGTTTCTGGTAAAGGTTTGCCAGCCGCTCTTATTATGGGTTTGGTAATGAACACTGTAAAAATTATGGAAAACAAACAAGATTTAATTGGTTTGCTACGCGCTGTAGATAAAGCAATTAAAGGAATGCACTTGCAAGATAAATATACAGTTTTGTTCTTAGGAATTGTAGATACAGCAGAAATGAAAATTCGCTACATAAATGCTTCTATGTCCGATCCTATTGTTCTTTCGCGTTCTCCAGATGGTTACCGCATAAAAGAACTTGCTTCTAATACTTCTATTGTTGGTATTTTGGACATTGATTACGATGACCTTCGCGTTAGCGAAATGCGACTTTTCCGCGGAGATACAATTATGCTTGCTTCCGATGGTGTTTCGGAAGTTATGGATGATAACGGCGTTGAATTAGGCGACACAGAAGAATACGAACAGACATTAAAAACTAGTGCGGCAAAGCAGCCACAACAGTTTGTTGATGATATTGTAGATCTTATTATGCGTTACAACGGCGATAAGCGCCTTCATGACGATGTTACTATGATGGTTGCTAAGGTAGGTTAATATGACACTTTATATTGTTTTAAATTTTTTACTTACAGCTTTTTTTATATTTGAAACTGTTTATACCGACCGTTCATCGTTTGGCGAAGAAGACGCGGGAACAGATCCAATTATTCCAAACATTCTTTTAATGGCTGTAAATTCTGGTCTTTTTGCTTTATTTATATTGTGCCACGACAATATTACGCCTTCGCTTTTTACAATTTTAATGCGCGTTTGTTTTGTTCTAGAAGGATGTTTATTAGTAAATGTTGCATTTTGTTTTACTTACTATGCTTGGAAATATACGAACACAATTTCTTCTATTGGAAAATTTATTCTTTACATTTTAGTTTTCTACTTTGCATTCTTTAAGTTTAAAGAAATTACAGTTTCTGAATCAGAAGGTCTTGTAGTTCGCTCTGATTATCTTTTTTCTGCAAATATAAGAAATTATTTTCCGTGGACTTGGCTAACTTTATATAACTTTATTTACAAATTTTTAGTTCCTGCGTTTACTGCAACTGTTATGCTTTGTCGCACAGAAGCTGTAGGTACAAAACTAGATAGATTCAGAAGTTATATTTACGGAATTGCGCTTGTTTTAATGTGGGCAACTGCAATCTTCCTTTATCACGCATCTTCGTTCTGTCATGCTTATTCGCTTTTGCATAATATTGTATTTATTCCGCTTCTTGTAATTATTCCGCTTGGTTCAAAACTTTCTGCAGTTCCATCTGGACGTGGCACAGTTTCATTTTTGATTCGCTGTATATTTATGTACATATTTCCAGCGGCAGTAATGGGATTTATTTTTAGAGTTTTGTATCCGCTTCGTTCTAACTTTCCAGTTTTATTCGTTCTTAGCGGATTTGTTGCTGCCGGTTGTGTTCTTTATTTGGTTCAGGCAATTAATAAACTTATTTCTAAATCAAAATTTGGTCATTCTGCCGACTACGCTGTTGCTTTTGAAAAAGACCTTGCTTCTATTGACTACAATGGCGAAATGGACGCTATTGCAGACAAAATGTTCCAAATATTTAAAACAAACGCTGAATCTTCTTCTATGACTGTTTACATAAACGGCGGAAACGATTCTTACGAAGTTGCATATTCTTCTACTGGAAAAGCGCACAAGTTGGAAGGCAAAGGAAAAATATTTGAAGAGCTTCTTAATATGAATCGCAACGTTGTAATTTCTTCGCAAGTTGACTCTTTACACGATTTTGCAAATATTCGACCAGATATGAAGAAGTTCTTTGCAGAAACAGATTCAGATGCGTTGTTTATTTTGAACGAAGGACGCGACGTTCACGGTTTAATTCTTCTTGGAATTAAAATGAATAAAGACCATTACAAAGATTACGACTACAATGTATTTACAAAACTTTATTCTTACTTCTTTGTATTTGGTTACTTTATGCGAAACATTTCCAATAAGGAAATTATTGGTACAGTAAACCGTGAACTTAGAATGTCTAGCCAAATTATTACTTCTATTCAGGAAAATATTGATGAAGTTAATAATCCAAAAATGGATGCAGGTTGTATAATGGTTCCAGCGCATAACATTGGTGGTGAATTTGTAGATATGATTCGTCTTACAGATACGCGCCACTTGTTTGTTGTTGGCGACCTTAGCGGAAAAGGTATTGCCGCTTCTATGACAATGGTTATCTTAAAAGCAATTATTCGCGCTTATCTTGCAGAAACGCACGACTTTAAGCAACTTGTTGTAAAAGTTAATAGATTTATTCGCGACAATTTGCCAAAAGGAACTATTTTTGCCGGAATGTTTGCCATTGTAAATTTTGAAAACGACACAATGTATTACATAAACTGCGGAATTCCTGCAATGCTTTTGTACACAGAAGCATATAACAACGTAATTGAAATTCAGGGTGAAGGTCATATTTTAGGCTTCGTAAAAGATTTAAATCCTTATGTTTCTGTAAAACAAGTAAAGTTGAATAAAAACGGAATTGTCCTTGCTTGTACAGACGGATTAATTGAATCTCATTCGTTGCGTGGCGAAAAGTTCGGAAAAGACAGAATTCAGCGTTATATGGTTGCAAATGCAATGTATCCTGCAAGTCGAATGGCTCAGTTTGAATACGATGAACTTATGAAATTTATGGCGCACGAAATGGAAGACGATGTTTCTGTTCTTGTATTAAAATATCTTCAGTCTAATGCTTCGGAAAAAGCAGATGCAGCAGCAGCCTTAAAAAGTGACTTAGAAAAATCGCTTGCAGAAGCAGAAAAAGCAGAAAAAATCGAAGTTGAAGAAGCGACTAAGATAGAAGAAGTAAATGCTTAAATGTAGGAGTTAATTTATGGAATTACTTACAGTTACAGAAAAAGACGGAACAGACTATAAACTTTACGAATTAAAAGGTGGCTTAAACGCATATACGCTTGTAAATCTTGCTAGCAAAGTTTACGAAAAAATTCAAAAAACAAATGTTGTTTTGGATATGGCAAATGTTGTAGAACTTGATGCAGCAGGAATGGGAATGATTATGGCGGCGCACAACGATGGCGAAGAAAGCGGAAAAAAATTGTATTTGCTTTCTATTTCCAACGAAGTTGACCGACAAATATTAGCAACAGGGTTTAAAGACGAACTGAACATAATTTCGTCTGTTACGGAAGTAGCTTAACAATAATTAATAATTAATAATGCATAATTAATAATTAAAAAAAAAATCATTCAGCACCAAAGGTGATGAATGATTTTTTTTTTTAATTCAGCATTATAAATTATAAATTATTAATTATTAATTATCTAACAACAAAGTTTACAAGTTTATCTTTTACAACAACTGTCTTTACAATTGTTTTTCCTTCTAGATATTTTTTTGCGTCTTCGTTGTTTTCTGCGCTTTTCTTAAGTTCGTCGTCGCTAGTTCCGGCTTGCGCTTGGAATTTTCCGCGAAGTTTTCCGTTTA
>CAZJOU010000162.1:0-4657 GCA_964547685.1 uncultured Treponema sp.
ACGATTTTTCTGATAAGATTTCAGAAGTCCCCAAAGGCTCGCTCCCTTACCTTCTGCTTCTTCCACAATTGTAAACGCACCTTTTCCAGTGTGCTTACCCGTCTTATCATAATCCGTTCCTGGACCCTTACGGATATTCAGATCATCAATAGACACCCTCACAAGATATGGTGCAAATGCATCATTGGAATAAATCACTTTACCAGATTCGTCAAATACGGAATATCCCTCATTTTCATCTGCACACTTCTTTGCATTTTCCAAACTGTGGAATGCACCTTTCTGCGTGGCAGCATCTGCCCATGTCTTACGCACACGGTACCAGACTTTCTCCGGTTCTGCTGTCTCGCTCTTAATTCCAATCATGGCATTTAAGATTGTAATAATCTTTGCACCATATCCGGCTCCTGCTGCCCATCCTTTTCCGTTTGGATTTTCTTTCTGTCCAAGCCACTCCACATATTCCGCACAGCCTCTTGTGACATACTTAAAGCGTGGATCAACACATTCACTCTTCAAATCCACTGTAGAAGCATAGGCTTTCAAATGCTGAACCTGTGCCCTAATACCAAGCTGTGGTGTATCAAAGGAATTTCCTTTCATTCCATTTGAAGTCACTCCCATACCACAGAAATTATTCTGATCAAGCGTAACTGCAGAACCGGAGAATCCGAAATTTCCTGTTTCCAGACAGGACTGTGCAAAGGCAATATCACCACGCACACCCTCTGCCTTGCCTTCCGAAAAATAAAGCGGAATCATATCGATAACCGTCTGTGCAACATCAGGATTCTTTGCTTTAATATAAGCTGTCATCTGCTCCACCGTTGCTGCTGCATTACCCATAATCTTTGTAAGAGCAGTTTCTTCCTTTTTCGTTATTCCATAATAGGAAGCAATACATTCTGCTTCCGCTTTAGCGAGCTTCTGCAGATTGTTTTCACTGGAAAGCCATTTTGTTGCTTTGGTATTCGTATGGAAGGAATGCTCCAGAATAATCCCCGGTGTTCCTACTGCATTAGCTCCACGAAGTACACCATAGTATTCTCCATTTGTACCCTGACGTGTTGCAGTTCTTCCACTCTGTGCAGTTCCCATCACGGATTCCACAACCTTTGCCAGCTTCAGACCAATATCCGTGCTGCTTCCGTTTAAAAGAACATATGCCACCGGATAATCCACACTTTCGTTTACACCGTTCCCTACCGCATTGGAATGGATAGAAATAAAGAGGTTACAGCCTTTGGAAGCCGCACCTCTTTCATACAATGCCCTGTCCGTATTCTGATCTGTCCTTGTGGTTACCACACCAATGCCGAATGACTCCAATTCTTTCTTCAGATAATTATGGAGTTTCCAAGTCATATCTGACTCATAGTAAGACGATACCGCAGGACTGCGGTTATATTTACCGTAATGCCCTGCATCCAAACATACCTTTACTGCCATATTACTCACCATCCCCTTCTGCTCTGTCATGGAGCTGCGCCAAAACCTCTTTCAGTTTCTCCGGAATCGGCAGACCAAGATGGGCAGCATTTTCCAATAAGGAAACGCCCTCATTGGACAGATAGAAAAAGATGACTGCTGTCCTTAACACTGCTCCTGTTCCGATTACCTGTACATCTAAGAGATTTGCAATCCCTACAAGCATCAGAATCAGGACTTTCCTGCAAATGCCCTTAAATCCCACCGCACTGGATAACTTCTTATCAGAAACGGCACACATCACACCTGTGATATAGTCCGCTGCCATAAATACAACCAGTGCATAGAGAAGCCCGTCAAATCCACCGAGGAAATAACCGAGCCACCCTCCGATCATGGTAAATACAAACTGAATACTGTTCCAAAATTCCTTCATTTCTGTGTTCCTCCTTCTTTTAATGCAGTAATCGCTCAAAGCCAGCCTCTAAAATGCATGGCTATGAACGATTACAAAATGTGTAAAAAAAGACAGTCCCTGCAAAGAGACTGCCAATTTTCCGATTAAAGTTTTGTGTACATTACACCAAATATCCCATATAAATTTATTGCTTTTATAAATATGATTCTCTTGCTATTCCTGCCCTTCAGAGTGATATATAGACTACCAAAAACAAAGCCGTTTCAAACGACAGTCATAAAGGAGGCAGTCTTATATGAAATCTAAAAATTTAAAAGTTGCTTATTCAACCCGTTTTCAGAAAAATAATGTTCTTACCGTTCCCAAACTTCAGATGGAAGGAAAATGGCTGGAAGAATTAGGCTTTTCCATCGGCTCTACCGTAATGGTCGAATATGAGGAAGGTTCTATCCGCATCCGTCCTCTGACCGAAGCAGAGCTTGCCCTTCAAAAGCAGCAGGAACTTACCGTTTCCTTAAAACGCAAAGAAAAAGAACTCCGTTCCATGCAGGCTTCTTATGAAACTCTTTCCAAAGTCGCTGAAAGTTCCCAATCCTACGGCAAATCCTGCTGATATTCTCCAGCACCACCCCATTATTCTGACTCTTCCGTCAGCGTGTAGGTGATCTTCATGGTCTTATCCGTGGTCTTTACCACCGCTGACGAAAGATTATTGATCGTTGCCAGATACGGTGTCAGCAGATACATGGTCCGATATTCATTTCCATAACTGCCGCCCCATCCAAGCAGGAACTGCTTATACTGAAACAGCGGTGTTGCCGCATGGTTCAGCTTCTGATTTCCTTTTGTCTTGATGACCGTATCATCGGCAGTGATCTGAAAATCATTTCCTACGATTAAATCTCCAATCAGTGTCAGATACAGCTCGCAGGTTCCCGATTCACACAACGGTTTCCACGATGAGGTAAAGCCAAACGGGATCAGTGTCACATCTGCTGAGTTGCTGACATTGATCTTGTAGATTCCTTTTTTGTTATATGCCGGAACGTACAAATATCCATTTCTCATACAGCATCTGCATTCCCGTTCCGGATAACTGGAGCTTCCGTCCCTCGTTCCCACATCCATCAGCTTTGCATTAGAAAGTGTCCACGAGCCTTCCTCAATGGAATAATCACTCTTAGATATCTTCACCCACACCATCGTGGCATCACCGGAGGAATTTCCCTCATTGGAAAATCCGTACCAGTAACCGTCCCCGCCATCCATAAATTCTCCATACAGCGTGTAATCTCCCAGAAACTGAAATGTTGATGTCGGTATTGCCTTATCTTCCAATACTTTATAGGTAGAATCATCGATCTTATCATTCAGCCCAATACTGAAAATTGGGATCTGCACCTTTCGGATACGGACACTGGAGTCCGCAAAGGTAATGGAATACAGCAGATCCTTTTCAAAATCCACCTCCACCGCTTCAAACAGAACCATCTGCTTTGCTGTCCCCAGATCTCCGATATCCACTTCCTTTAACTGTAAAAACGGACTGGCATCTGCCACACTGCTGCCAAAACCATTTTCTCCGCCTTTGGCACTGGTCAGCCCGATCGCCGAAATCGTCCCATTTCCCTGACTGGGTGTAAATTCCCAGACAAACTTATACCCGTTATCCAGTGCCTTGCTCTCCGTCAGGTTCAGACTGCCCCTTGCCGTGTTTGCAGTAGAATTTACATTATTGGAAGCATACGCCACCGGAAGATTATCCGACTGCACGTAAAGATTCTCCGCATTTTCTTCCAGTGGCTTTGGAAACAGCAGAATCCCACCGATCATGTTCGGGCAGATCGGCAGGAGATTTTTCGTCCACACCAGTCCCGTGGAGTAATCCGCTTCCACATAAAAGATTCCCATCGGATTCCGTCCGAGGATATAATTTACCGCATTGGTCACCATATTTTCTTCCACAATGGTCTCCACTTCCGAAGTGTTCACATCCGTCAGTTCCATGACCATCTTTCCTTTTAATCTCATCAAAAATCCCTCCTATTCTATCGTCACCGGACAGCAGAACGCTCCAATCTCAGTTCTGCCTTCCATCTGATCCGTATATGCTCTCTGTACCAGTTCCATCGTTTCCAGCTTGATAACATCAGAAATATCCTTCACATCCATACCGCCTCCGATGGTAAATCTGCCAACCTTTTCTTCCAGTTCGATCTTTCCATCCCATGCCGGAGCCGCCGCCATTGCCTGTCCGCTGATAGAAGCGATGCAGTCACCGCTGCCGACAGCACCTGTTCCATTTTCCATCCGCAGATATACATTGAACGTATTTGTAATATTCGGTACTACACGTTCTATCGGATAATATAAGGAAAGAATGTGTTTCCCACTATGCCATGTTTCCACTGGACAATGCTCCGTGATCACTGCATCATTTAATTCAAATGTCACATAGCAGAGTACCGTTCCGTCTTCCGTCCATGTGACCGGAAGTTCCGCTTCCACTTCCACAGAACCCTCTTCCGCTGTTTCCTCTCCTATCTCTATCAAAGGAATCTGCAGTGTACCTTTTGCACTTGCCATTCTCTCCACCTGTACTGCCGATACCTCAACCACCACCTGCCCAAAGAACTGGGCATGGTTTTCTTCCGTTGTGGCAAATTCAATACTAATGATCTTCGTATCCGCATCTGCCAGCGTATATGCAGAAGCATTGGTAAACGTATGGATACCGATCTTACCTGCCTCCACCTGATTTAATAAGCCGGAAATGTTTTTATCATTCTTTGACTTTGCCTGTGCCAGTCT
>CAZJOU010000163.1:0-4636 GCA_964547685.1 uncultured Treponema sp.
TTCGAAAAGCGAAAATAAAATTGACAAGATGTTCTTTTAAAATTATATTTAAATTCACTACTGTCCAAAATAAAAAATGGACTGTTTAAAGTCTGTAATTCGTGGTAAGATTGAACTGAAAACTAAATCCATACCACATAAGGAATTACAGACATGAATCAATATAACACAAAGTTCGGGCAATTGCTATCAGCAGTAAACAGATCTCAATTTGAAAAATGCGTGAAGGCGACAGGCGCGAACAAAGCATGCAAAGGATTCAGAACATGGCAGCAATTTGTCGTGATGGCTTACGCGCAGCTCGCGCATCCGAACGGGCTTAGAAGCCTTGAAAACTCCCTGAACTCGAACCGAACCTGCCTTTATCATCTTGGAATTCCGAGGGATGTTAAAAAGTCAACGATTTCCTACGCCAACAACAACCGCACCAGCGATGTCTTCCAGATGGTTTTCTACAAGATTCTTGAAACTCTAGACAGAAGCGGGCGGAAAAAGTTCAGGAAAGAGTTCTACGCGATTGACGCGACGGAAATCAGCCTTAATCTGCACGACTTCTCCTGGGCAACTTTCCGCAGCACGATGGGCGGAGTCAAAATCCACCTGAAATATGACATCAACAACAGTGTGCCCGACTATCTTTTCATCACAAACGCCAACGAGCACGAAAACAGCACGCTCACCGACATGAAGCTGAAGAAAGGCGACACCGCGACATTCGACAAGGGCTACAACAACTACAGCACTTTTTCCGAATTCTGCGAAAAAGGAATAGAATTCGTAACCCGGCTGAAAGAAAACGCAAAGTATAAGGTCATAGAAAGCCATTCCCTGACTTCAGAAAGCATCACGCTCGACCAGACAATCGAGTTCACAGGCACGCAGACGAAGAAAAAATGCCCGCACAGACTAAGAATCATCAAGTCCGTTGACGAAAAAACAGGAAATTCCATCACAATCCTCACAAACATCTTCAACAGGACGGCGGAATATGTCGCGAAGATGTACAGAGCGAGATGGAACATAGAGATTTTCTTCAAGACAATCAAGCAGAACCTGAGAATCAAGAAGTTCTACGGCGAGAGCGAGAACGCTGTAAAAACGCAAATCTGGATTGCGCTGATTGTTTATCTCCTGTATCTGAAACTTAAAGAAATATGTAAAAATTCGAGGAAGAGCTTCACGCATTTTGCCTGTGAAATTGCCGTCTGCCTGTTTGAGCGTAAGGATTTGTCCGAGTGGTTCTGCGGATGTCCGCCACAACCATCCTCCAGCGGCAATGATTTTCAGCAGGAACTGGGCTTATGAAATTATCTTGGACAGTGGTGATTTAAATTATAAGCATTGAAATTAGAGAGCCTCTGCGTCACGAATTGTACGTGCCTGCTACGCTCCCATTCAGTGCTTTTTTTATCTATGTAAATTAAATTATCTTCGTCAAGATTTGTTTTTACAAAATCAATTTCATTATTTTTGCCATACATTAATGTAACTTTATTGATTATAAATCTTACTTTGGGTTTGTTTACTGCCATATATCTACAATTTTTTTGACTCCCCTACCCTAACCGAACCTTCTTTTAAGTAGCGCAGTAGCCGTTGCGCTTGTGCTGGGAGTTGCGGGATGTTCTGCTGATGAAGATGAGAACGATTTGTTAGATGATTATTCTATTACAAAAACAAATGATGGAACTCTTTCAGATGAAGACGGTAACTATGTTACATACGCACGCAGTTGGAACGTAACTAAAACAAAGCATCTTTCTGCAAATGCAACAATGACAATTGACCTAACAACAGAAGTTGAAGCTAGCGATGGAACTAAAAGCAAAACTACTACTAATAATAATAACGGTGGAACAGGAAACGATGCTGCTTACATTTTTGGTCTTGATGGAGAAGGTAACGCTAAAAATCCATACAGTTTCTTTCTTTTAGGATTTAGAGTTTATAAAACAACTCCACAGTATTTTATTTCATATTATACAGGTGTTCAGTCTAGCTATTGTAATTCTGATGCAGACGACTTTGATGTTGACGACTCAAGTAATAACGCTTATGAATATGTTGCTGTAAAGGCATGGACAGATATTCCAAGCGGTTCTTATACACTTACAAATGATGCTCTTACTGTTTATATCGAGATGGATGCAATTGCTAACGATGACACAATTATAACAAGCAGCAACTATAGTAACTATAAAGGAAACATTGACGGCTACAAAATCATACTTCGTGCTTCTTCTGATGCTACAAGTGGAACTTTAAAAGATCTCCGCTATAGTAATTTTACGGCGCAGTCTTACACTAATAAAACTGCTAATACTCTTACTACTTTTAATATTGACCAAACGTATCTTGGTTTCTATGCAATGATTTCAAAAGGTTCAACTCTTGTTGCAAAGCTTGAATTCGATAATGATTCTATTGTAAAATCTGCTTACGCAGGTCCAGTAGATAACTTTGGTAACACAATTGACTTAAATGGTGAAGTTCTTAAAAATTTCTAAATTTAAGTTTTAATAATTAAAAACAACAATCCCCGTTTTGCATTTCAAAAACGCAAAGTGGGGTTGTTATTTTAAAATAATCAGCAGTTATGTAGTCATTTGGTAAGTGTCTATCTTTTGCAAGTACAAACGAATATGGCGAAATGTTAAATCCAAGCAAAAAATTAAATCTATTGAATATTTTTACAGACGCAGAAAAACCAGTAAAAACTGCAAAAGTTTGACTTTGATAATCTATTACTGCAAGATGATATTTTCCGTCTGGAAAATAATGCGAATAAGGCGAATTCCATTCATGTGTGTTACCATCAGAAGTCCAACCTGAACTTCCGTAACAACCGTAACCATCTTCACCATTAAAATAAAGAGAAGAATAACGAAATCCAATCGATGGCTTTAATGTAAAAATTTCTAAAATTGTGTTTTCATAATAAAAATCTAATTTGCCTTGAAAATTTTTGAACAAATCCGAAAAATCTTCATACGAAATATTGCAATCAAAAATAGAATAGTTAAATTTTATATCATCAGTAGTCCAATCGGAATCTGTCATCTTTCCGTTATTATACGGAATAGAAAATGTAACTTCTGTGCACACCCCAAACGCATTTTTATATTTTTTTTCACTTTGTTTTGGTTCAAGTAAAAACTTTAAGTCAGTTTTTATTCCCCAATACATAACATTTTTTTTCGTTCCAATTAAGTTGGCTACATTTTTTATTTTTATCCGTTCCAAATGTTCCGCTAAAATAAAGAATTTCTTCCGTTTCACTTTTTCTTACTCCAAAAATCGGCGTAATGTAAAAATCCAAATCAAGTGAAAACGAGAAACTTGCAAAAATAAATAAAAACAAAATGGTAAATATATTTTTTTTCATTATTTTAAATACTTTTTCCAGTGCCACAAAAGATACAGTGGAATATTATAAAGCCTAGAATCAATTTTGTAATTTAAAAGCGAAGTACGAATTGCTTTTTTGCTTGTAAATCTTTGACGAAAAAATTGTAAACTTTTTGCCTTTACATTAAGTCCTGCTTTTGCTTCTACAGGAATAATATCAAGTCCATCGGAAAATACAAAATCAACTTCGGCATTTGCATCAGAAGTCCAGTAATAAATAGAGCTTTCTGTACCAGATGTTTCTAATGTTTGTAATACAAATTGCTCTGTAAGACTACCCTTAAATTCCTTAAAAAGAGAAGTCTTTTCTATAATAATTGCCATTGAAAGTTGAGCAAGACACGGGATTTCTTGAATTTCATCAAAAATAAGAAGCGTACTTTGTGGTTGTATTTTTTTTCTGTGAATAGCCGAAAGTTGCAAAATAATTCGTTCAATATTAAAGTCTTTACTAAAAATTTCTTGAATTGCAGAATTGTTTTCGCAGTTTATATAAAAAAAATCATCAAAATAGTTTTTGCCAAATTCTTTTAAAAGCCAAGTTTTTCCAGTTTGTCGTGCACCTTTTTATATTAAAGGAAGTCGATTTTCTTTACTTTTCCATTTTTTTAATTCTTCAATTAAATTTCTGTACATTTTTAAAATCTTGCATTTTCCTACCGAATACATTTGAATTCTAGCACATTTTCCGATGGGATAAAAGCAAAAAGTTACACAAAATCGTTGTCTAATGTAAAAATTGAAAAATTGCGAATGAATTTTCTGTTCAAGTTTATTTAGTTTTTCCTTTCATAAAACTAAAGACCATACAGAAGTGTTTACAAGTATAAATTTCATTTTTCTCTTAATTTTTTATGGCTCAATTCTACTAAACGACTGAATCTTAAAAATGCTGTCATTGCTATGCTTGACACTGAGATGTTTGCGAAGTTTTTACGGAAATTACAACTTACATTTGAAATCTCCGTAATTTTTATACAAAATATTTAAATTTCGGGAGAATTTGCATTTTCAAATATTAAAATTTCGGAAACCTATTTTTCTTCTACAATTTTCCACTCAGTTAAATTTCTCGTTTTTGTAGAAAAGTTCGCGCCAATTTTAATAATTTTATTTCCTGCATTTTCGTAGGGAACAGAATATTTGTTTTCTTCTATTTGAGCCAACGCTTCGTCTGCGCTTTTGTCTACTTTAAACTCAAAAATAAAAACGTTTTTCCCATTAACTA
>CAZJOU010000164.1:0-1897 GCA_964547685.1 uncultured Treponema sp.
TCGTACACAATCACTTTAACTGTAACAGATGACGAAAATCTTACAAATTCTGCAACATACAAAGTTTCGGTTGTAGATAAAGGAAGTTTTACGCACCGCGACTTTCGCGAAGAGACAGTTTACTTTATGATGACAGACCGATTTGCCGATGGCGATAGCACAAACAACAATATTTGGGGCGATGAATACGTTGGCGATGATTATGTCTACACTTATGAGGAATCAAAAACTGGAAAACTTTCTTATTATCACGGTGGCGATTTTAAGGGAATTATAAAATATCTTGACTATATTGCGGATATGGGCTTTACGGCAATTTGGATTACGCCGGTTGTAAAACAAGTAGAAGGTCGTTATTACTATGGCGGCGAATACGAAGCAAGTCCATTCCACGGATATTGGGCTTACGATTTTGACCAGATTGATCCGCATTTACATTCAAGCGGAAAAGATAGCGACGGTTGGGACGACTACAAAGCATTGATTGACGCTTGCCACGCAAAAGGAATTCGCGTAATGCAAGACATTGTTTGTAACCACGGACATCCAACTGCGGCAAACACAAGTACAAAATGGTACGACGAACGAAACACAATAATTATGGACGGAAAAACTTGGACTTGGGGCGAAGATGGCGACCCTTATTACGATTCAAGCGATAAATATCAAGGTTTCTTTGATTATTGGGGCGGACCAACTTGTGCAGGTTTAATTGACTTTAATGAAAGTGGCGATGACGGAAAAGATGCACGACAGCATTTAATCAATGTTTATAAAAAGTTTATTGATGCTGGCGTTGACGCATTCCGAATTGACACAGTTGCATATATGACTGCGGACTGGTGGGGCGAATTTGCAGATACAATGTACACTTACGCACAATCGCTTGGCAACGATTACTTTTATATGGTTGGCGAAGCTTGGGGCGGACGCGGTGCTTCTATTTATCTTCACAGCAAAGACACAAAAGGACCAACTGCAAGCGGAGCATTCCATCAACTTGATATGACGGCTTCTTGTATGGACTATCCGGGACAAATGTGCACAACATTTATGGACGGCGGAAATTACGGACAGTTTGTAAGTATGACAAGCAGCGACGAATCGCAAGGTTTAACAGACGAAGATTCTACTTGGAGCGGAATGTTCGTTGATAATCACGACGTTTACAGAGCAAACGGACAGTTGAACCAAACGCAATATATTAACGCATTAAATTACATTTATTTGTTCCGCGGAGTTCCAATTGTTTATTACGGAACAGAAGCGCTTTATTCTTGGAGCGGAGCGGCTCAGACAACAAATAAAGAAGACGTTTGCGCTCGCTGGATGCTTGGCGACAAAGGAATTGCTTATGTTCAGGAAAATCAACCTGCGCTTTACAAACAGTTAAAGATTTTGAACCAAGTTCGCCACGAAAGCGAATGTGTTCAAAAAGGAATTCAAGCAAATATTGATGTTTCAGGCGACAAGGCTGCAATTACAAGAACTTATAACGGAAAAACCGCTTATATAGTTTTAAGCAAAGGAAGCGCAACCCAGTCGCAAAGTTTTGACGTAACAAGCGGAAACTACACGCTTTACACTTGTTCAGGTCAAACTTTAACAACGTCAAGCGCAAGTTATTCTGGTTCTGTAACGCTAACGTCTCCGGCAAACGGATTTGTTGTGCTTTCGCCTGAAGATTAATAGTTCAAATGTCGAATTTTAATCACTTCATCAAAATTGTCTGTGCTTCCGCGTTCGTGTAATTGTGGTTTTCGTGTCATACTCGGGCTTGACCCGAGTATCTACTTGTTTATCAACTGCCGACAGGACGTCGGCAAATAGCGAAGCAAGAATGCAAAGCATTCTTGGTAGTTAGGTTTGACACGATGTCAAACCTAACGGGGCGTTG
>CAZJOU010000164.1:1997-4607 GCA_964547685.1 uncultured Treponema sp.
CGGGGCGTTGCGGGGCTAGGTGCGAATGCTATTTTTTTGCCCCGCTAGAATGGGGTAGCGAAGACGCGAAGCGGCTGAGCGAGGGGAAAGGCTTTTCCCCCTTTTATAAAATTTTTCTTTCTATTTCACAAATATTTACTTTGTGCTATTATTTTTGTGCAAAACTTTATGCTGCATTGTTTGTGGCGTTTTGCTATTTTTCTATCTTTCTGCGATGATTCTGCGGAAAAGGAAGTGCTTTAATGAACGTTGTTGTTATGGGAGCCCAGTGGGGCGATGAAGGCAAGGGAAAAATTGTTGACTATCTTGCAGAAGACGCAAAATATGTTTGTCGTTTTGCTGGTGGCGCAAATGCTGGTCACACAATTGTAGTAGACGGAAAAAAATATGCTTTACATCAAGTTCCGTCTGGAATTTTGTATCCAGAAAAATCTGTAATTCTTGGTTCTGGAATGGTTATTGAACCAGAAGCATTGTTTAACGAACTTCAAATGCTAACAGACAACGGCATTAAATGGGAAGGTCGCGTTTTTATTTCTGACAGAGCGCACATTACTTTGCCTGGTTACAGAAAAATGGATAAAGAACGCGATGCTGCGCGAAAACGTCCAATTGGAACAACTGGTCGCGGAATTGGAACTACATATTCGCAAAAAGCCGAACGCGACGGAATTCGTCTTGCTGATCTTGATTGGGAAGACAAATGGAACGACTTGGAAAAAGAAGATCAGGATTTTTTGAATAAATATAAAGAAAAGCTTATTTCTATGCGAATTGACATTGCTGCAAAAATGTGGGAAGTTCGCAAAGAAAATATTTTGTTCGAAGGCGCACAAGGCGCAATGCTAGACATTGATTCTGGAACATATCCTTACGTTTCTTCTGGTGCTTCTGGAAGTTACGGCGCGTCTAGTGGTGCGGGAATTGGTCCGCGCGCAATAGATAAAGTTTACGGCGTTTTTAAGGCTTACGAAACTCGCGTAGGAAATGGTCCAATGCCAACAGAATTTAACGCAGATTCTGAAGGCGAACTTTGCGACTACGTTAGAAAAACTGGAAACGAATTTGGCGTTACAACAGGTCGCGCGCGCCGTTGCGGTTATTTGGATTTAGTTGCGCTTCGTTACGCTTGCCACGTAAACTCTATAGATTCTCTGGTTTTAACCCACCTAGATGTTTATGACGAAATGGACGAAATAGAAGCGTGCATTGCTTACGATATAGACGGAAAAATTGTAACAGATTTTCCAACTTCAATTCCTGCGTTAAATAAAGCAAAACCTGTACTTCAAAAGTTCAAGGGTTGGAAACAAGATATTACAAAACTTTCTAAATATAGTCAGCTTCCAAAAAATGCAAAATCTTATGTTGATTTTATAGAACAATATTGCGACACAAAAATTGGAATTGTTTCTGTAGGACCAGATAGAAACCAAACGTTTAATCGCGAAAAAATTTGGAAGTAGGAAATTAGTGCGTCATTGCGAGCTATTGCTTATTCGTCATTGCGAGCCGTAGGCGAAGCAATCTTTGCTATATAAGATTGCTTCGTCGTGCTTGCGCACTTCTCGCAATGACGGTAATGTTAATCTGCGTATATCTTCTAGCGAAACAAAGTTTCGTGAATCTGCGGGAAACTTTCTTTGCAATTTAATCTGCAAAAATCAAAAGTTCTGGGTGATATTCAAAGTGCATATTGTCCCACACAATCCAAGTTCCGCCCCAAATAAATCCTTCTTCTGCAAAAATGTCTATTACTTGTTGTGGTGGCGACCAACGCTTTTCTAGTGGCGTCATAAACCAGTCGTTTGGTCTAAGTTGTTTTTGCCAAGACCAATAAATAATTCGCTGATAGTAGCCTTTTGGTAAAACGTCTACAGCAAGGCCAACGCTATGAAAAGAACGCGACTGAGTGTCGCGAACGCTACGCCAATTAAATCCGTCTGTTCGCGTAAGAGTTGCAAAAAAATTGTTTATTTCGCTTGTTTTAGGAAGCGCGCTAATTTTTTGACTAACTCTTTTTAGCGGCTCTGCAATTCTTTCGTGAACATTTACTTTTTTTGTTAAAAATGGCACAGAAATTATGTGGCTTTCTGTACTTGCACGAGTTTCGCAGTCATAAATTGCGTTGTACAAAAATGGCGGATCTATTGCACCATTTGTGCGGTTTTCTTTAGAACTAAACGCTTTTATTTGTTCAATTTCTTCATCTGTAAAAGTTTTTGGGTCTTTTGCTTCTTTTTGATATTTGTAAAGCATTTTGCGATATTTTTCTTTATTTTTAAGTTGCTCTTCTGGTAAAAATCGACCTTCGCACCAATAAAGATTTGTTTCTATTTTTTTTCCGTTTTTTTCTGTAAAAATGTGAATTAAAAAATCATTTTTTTCTTCGTTGTATTCGCTTATAAATTCAACATCGGGATACGCTTTCTTAAAAACATAAAGATATTCAGGTTCAGTTGGCTTTTGTTCAACTTGTTTTTGCTGATTTCGCGCAAACGAAAACGGAAAAGCAAAAACAGCAAAATTGCAAAAAAGTAAAAATAAAGCAAAAGTTTTTTTGTGCATAATTGCATTGTAACATAATTTAAGAAAAAAATCTGTTTTCGT